>CAYLNA010000427.1:0-1977 GCA_964384665.1 uncultured Desulfovibrionaceae bacterium
TGGACCAATTCCTTGGTGCGGACCTACGCCATGACGGCCATGCTCAACACCAGCGGCATCATCAACACGGTCCTGCTGACCCTCGGCCTTGTCGAGCAGCCTTTGGCCATGATGTACACGCCCGGGGCCGTGGTTCTGGGTCTGACCTACACCCTGCTTCCGTTCATGGTCCTGCCGCTCTACGCGGCCCTGGAGCGCCTGGATCGGCGCTACATCGAGGCCGCGCGCGATCTGGGCGCCTCGCCGATCAAGACCTTCTGGCGGGTGGTCCTGCCCCTGACCATGCCCGGCATCGTTTCCGGGTGCATGCTCGTCTTTCTGCCGGGCATCGGCATGTTCTATGTTTCCGACGTGCTGGGCGGGGCCAAGGCCATGCTGCTGGGCAATTTCATCCGCGACCAGTTCCTGACCACGCGGAACTGGCCCCTGGGCGCGGCGGCCAGCGTGACCCTGACCGTGCTCATGGCCTTCATGCTCGTGCTCTACTGGAAGAGCACGGCGCGTCTGAACGCGGGAGACCAGGCATGAGCCGCTGGCTGCGTTCGATTTATTGCGGGCTGGTCTACGTCTTTTTGTATCTGCCCCTGGCCGTGATGGTCATCTATTCCTTCAACGCCTCCCGGTTCTCCATGGCCTGGAAGGGAGTGACCCTGGACTGGTACGGCAAGCTCCTGGGCAATGCCGGGCTCATGGAGGCCGCTGTGCATTCGCTGCTCATCGCGGCCGTGTCCGCGACCATCTCCAGCCTGCTCGGAACCCTCATCGCCATGGCCTTGCACCGCTGGCGGTTTCCGTCGCGCAAGGTCATCCATACGTCACTTTTTGTCATGATGATGTCCCCGGACATCGTCATCGGCATTTCGCTTTTGGTCCTGTTCATGGCCGTGTCCCTGCCCCTTGGGTTCTGGACCCTGCTCATGGCCCACGTCACCTTGTGCGTGCCCTTCGTGGCCATCACCGTGCACGGGCGTTTGCTCGGCTTCGACCGGCACGTGGTCGAGGCCGCTCGCGATCTGGGGGCCGGGGAGTACGAGGTCTTTCGGTATGTTGTCCTGCCCATGGTTTTTCCGGCGGTCATGGCCGGCTGGTTCATGAGCTTCACCCTGTCCATCGACGATGTCATCATCAGCTTTTTCACCACGGGGCCGACCTTCGAGGTCCTGCCGCTGCGCATCTATTCCATGGTCCGGCTCGGGCTCAAGCCCGAGGTCAATGCGCTGTGCGCGATCATGATCCTTATAACCGCCGTGGCAGTTTTTCTGTCGCAGCGCCTCTTGAAGGAGAAACCATGAAACGAGTCCTCCCCCTTGTCCTGTTCCTCATGCTGACGACCCAGGCCTGGGCCGCGTCCAAGGAACTTTACGTCTATAACTGGTCGGAATACATGCCCGAAAGCGTGCTGGAGGATTTCACCAAGGAAACCGGCGTCAAGGTCATCATGTCCACCTACGACAGCAACGAGGCCATGTACGCCAAGATCAAGATGGTCGACGCCAATGGCTACGACGTGGTCGTTCCGTCCACGGATTTCGTGTCCCGCATGAGCAAGGAAGGCTTGCTGCGCCCCATCGACAAGTCCAAGCTGCCCAATTTCGCCAATTTGGACCCACAGTTGCTGAACCAGGCCTTTGACCCGGACAACACCTACAGCGTGCCCTACATGTGGGGCTCCACGGCCATCGCCGTGAACACTGCGGACAAGGCCGCAGCCGCCGTCACGTCGCTTGCCGATCTGTGGAAGCCGGAATTCAAGGGCAAGCTGCTGCTCCCCAACGACATGCGCAGCGTTCTGGGCATGGGCCTGAAGCGCTTGGGCTATTCCCTGAACGAGACCGATCCGGCCAAGGTCGCCGAGGCCTGCGCCCTGCTCAAGCCGCTCATGGACAACGTGCGCGTCTTTGATTCCGACTCGCCCAAGCAGGCCCTGCTCAACAACGAAGTGCAGGTCGCCGTGCTCTGGAACGGCGAGGCCTACAT
>CAYLNA010000428.1:0-1964 GCA_964384665.1 uncultured Desulfovibrionaceae bacterium
TGCAGCGGGCCGGCCCTCCGGCCCGTTGGCCCGGGACCCGGCAAAAATTTCCCACTTCGCGCTCTTCTTTCGGAAGCATGCCCGCCCTCGGCGGCGGTCCCGGACAACAGGCCGGGCGCGGGGGCCTGAACGAAAAAAGTCCCGCGCGAGAGCGGGACTTTTTCGTGGAGCGGCTTTCTGGGCGCGTCCGTGATTGGCCGAAGGCCGGTCAGGCCGGACGGCTGGGCAGGTCTATGGTCACCTCCAATCCGCCCTCGGGCCGGTTGCGGGCGGTGATGGTTCCACCGTGCATGTCCACGGCCCCCTTGGCGATGGCCAGACCCAGGCCGAATCCATTGCGGTCGGCGCCGCGCGCACCGCGTTTGAAAGGCTCGAACACGCTTTCCAGATCCGCCTCCGCGATGCCCGGTCCCTGGTCGCGGACCTCGATCACGGCCCGGCCGTCCCGCGCGTTCACCTCCACCTCGACCACGCCGCCCGCAGGCGCATACTTCAGCCCGTTGCGGATCACGTTTTCCACGGCCCGGGCCAAGAGCCGGGGCCGCCCCATGACCAGGACCCGGCTCCGTTCCCGCGACTGGACCGCGCAGCCCAGGCTCTCGGCCTCGAAGCGGGCGTCCTCCACGATGTCTTCCACCAATTCGCCCAGATCCATGGCGACCAGCTCTTCGTCCTCCACGCCGGAATTGAGGCGGGCCAGGGTCAGGATTTCGCCGATCAGCTCGTCCAGGCGGGTCACTTCGCGCTCCATGCGGTCCAGGGTCGGAGCCAGGGCGGCTGGCTCCTGGCGGACAATGCCCATGGCCACCTGGAGGCGGTTCAGGGGGGAGCGCAGCTCGTGGGACACGTCGTGGAGCAGGCGGCGCTGGGCCAGGATCAGGCTTTGGATCTGACCGGCCATGCGGTCGAATTCCCGGCCCAGGTCGGAAATTTCGTCCCGGCGGCGCATCAGCGCGCCGACCCGTGTTTCCAACTGGCCCGAGGCCATGGCTTTGAACGCGCCGCGCAGATGCTTGATGGGCGAGGCCAGATACCAGGCCAGCATGGCGCTCAGGCTGACGCTGGCCAGAAAGGCGAAGAACAACGGCGGCCACGGGGACGGGCGGAACGGCGGGCGCGTTTCGAGCCCGGCCTGGTCCGGATTGGGGGGCTCGGGCAAAAAAAGAGTATAGTGGGCGTCGCCGATGGTCACCCGATGGATTTCCCGGGGAATGGCGGCGGACTGGGACAGGTGGGAGATCAGGTCGGCTTGGTCCGGGGACAGGGCGCGGCCCCGGATATCCCGGCCTTGGTCGTCCAGGACGATCATGGGATTCCTGGTTTCCGTGAGCAGGCCGATCAGGGCCAGTTCGCCGGCATGGCGCAGCACGTTTCCGGCCATGCGCAGCTCGAAGTCGGCCTTGGGGCCGCTCATCAGAATATGCGGGCCGGTCCCGCTCTTGCGGTAGAGTTCCACGCCGCTGAAGGTGACCACGGCGGCCAGGATCAGGGTGACCCAGGTCGCCAGAAAGCATTTCCAGAACAAGCGGCCCATTTAGACGCTCACGAGCTGGTAGCCCCGGCCGCGCAGGGTCTGGATGCGGGAACGGCCGTCGTCCAGGGGGCCGAGCTTGTGCCGGATGTTGGACAGGTGCACGTCCAGGCTGCGGTCGTAGCGGCTCACGGGGCGGCCCAGGCCTTCCTCGTACAGGGTTTCGCGGCTGACGGGCTGGCCGGCCTGACGGAGCAGGATGCCCAGGATGCAGAACTCGGCCCCGGTCAGGGTCACGGGTTGGTTCTTGACCGCGGCCATGCGCTTGTGCGGCCACATGACCAGATCACCGGCGGACAGGGTTTCCGGGGCGGAGTCGGACTGGGTCGCGGTCCGGCGCAGAATGGCCCGGATGCGGGCCACGAGTTCGCGAGGGGTGCAGGGTTTGGGAACATAGTCGTCCGCGCCCAGTTCCAGGCCCAGGATGCGGTCC
>CAYLNA010000429.1:0-1961 GCA_964384665.1 uncultured Desulfovibrionaceae bacterium
TCAAAAACCCCGTATTCGACCACGCGCAGAATTTTTTCCTGGGCTTCCACGGACAGATTGGCGATTTCATCCAAAAAAAGCGTGCCGCCGTCGGCGCTTTCGAACCGCCCACGACGCATTTTCGTGGCTCCGGTGAACGCTCCGGCCTCGTGCCCGAAAAGCTCCGAATCCAGAAGCGGACTGGCCAGGGCCGCGCAATTCAGGGTCACGAACGGCCCCTGCCAGCCCGTCGACAAATAATGCAACCGGGCCGCAGCCAGCTCCTTGCCGGTCCCGCGTTCTCCAATGAGCAGAACCGGGCGATCAACAGGAGCCACGCGGGAAAGCTGCTCCTGAAAACTCAAGAACGCATCGGATTGGCCAAGGGCCTCTCGTGGAGCCGAAGGATATGTGGCATTCATGATCAATATGTAGTTATTTTCGCCAACTCGTGCAAATTTCCACCACGTCATTTTGACGGAAAATAAAAATCTTTTTAAATTCAACATCTTAAAACGACAAACAATCGGCATGATCCCTGCTTCTCCCCCGTCAACACAATACCGGAGGTGCATGATGGGCGTATTCACCAGATTCAAGGACATTGTCAGTTCCAACATCAATTCCATGCTGGACCGGGCCGAGGAGCCCGAAAAAATGATTCGGCTCATGATTCAGGAAATGGAGGAAACCTTGGTCGAACTCAAGGCCTCCTGCGCCGGACTCATGGCCGACCAAAAACGCATCGCCCGGGATCAGGACCAGGTCCATGCCCGGTTGGTGCTGTGGGAAAATCGCGCCAAGCTGGCCATGGAGAAGGGCCGCGAGGACTTGGCGCGGGAGGCACTGCTCGAAAAGTTGACCCTTCAGCGGCAGGAGGAAGGCCTGGAGCGGGAACGGGAACGGTTCGACGTGCTCATCGAGCAGGCGCGGGAAGACATCGACCAGTTGGAAAGCAAGCTGTCCTCCGCCAAGGAACGCCAACTCAGTCTCGCCAAGCGGCATCTCAGGGCCGACCAGCGCATGAAGACGCGGGCCAATGTCTCGCGCTCCCAGTCCGCCGACGTCTTGATGCGTTTTGACCAGTTCGAGCAACGCGTGGAGCGCCTGGAAGCCGAGGCCGAATTGGCCTCCCCCCGCTCCAACCGCAACCTGGAGGAAGAATTCGCTCTCCTCGAAGGCGGCGACGAGGTCGAAGCGGAACTGTCCGCCATGCGCACCCCTTCCGCGAAATGACGCCGGCGCGGCAAAATCCGATTGGAGGTTGCCGCCACGCCGGGTATGATGCGGAAAACACGCAAGGAGAAAGAGCATGGGAAGTTTTTTTGGCCTCATCTTTGTGATCATGACGGCGGGCATCCTTTTGGTGGGCGCCGTGCTGCTGGGATTGATCAAGATGTTCACCAAGACTGGCGAGAGTAACGTGGCCCGGGAATCACAAATGATTCAGGAAATGTATCAGGCCATGAGCCGGATGGAGGCACGGGTCGAGACCCTGGAAACCATACTCCTGGAAAAAGACGGCAAGGAGAAGTCATCATGAGCGCATTCGGACGAGGCGGGCACGGAGGATGGAAGGGACGGGGCCAGCGTTGCGGCGACTATTTCGGCGCGCGCCTGCGCAGGCCCATGGAAGAACAACGCGGCCTGTACCGCGACAGAAACGGCGCGCTTTTGGGCGTCTGCTCGGGCCTGGCCCGATATTTCGACCTGCCCGTGAACCTCGTGCGCGCCGCCGTGCTTCTTCTCTTCTTCATCACCGGACTGTGGCCGGTGGGCTTTTTGTACCTCATCGCGGCCATGATCATGAAGGTGGCGCCGACCGTGCCCTTCGGGACCCCGGACGACCGCGAATTCTACGATTCCTATTCCAGTTCCCGCACGGGCGCGCTGCTGCGCCTGAAGCGCAAGTTCGAGAACCTGGACCGCCGCATCCAACGCATGGAGGATGTCGTCACCAGCCGGGATTTCGAGTGGGAACG
>CAYLNA010000430.1:0-1956 GCA_964384665.1 uncultured Desulfovibrionaceae bacterium
CGCGGTCCTACTGAAACAGACCTGAACCAACCCGGAAACAATCCGGCCGCATCCCATTTTGTGGCTTTACCCGCACCGGAAATGATGGATACACGGAACGCGTGACGGGTTTCCTCCCGCTCCCTGAATTCCCCGCGCCGATTCGGCGCGCACGACACAAGGATGTCTCATGTTCCGCTCCCTCGCCTTTTTGCTGCTGGTTTTCGCCCTGGTCCTGGCCAACGGCTTTTTCGTGGCATCAGAATTCTCCCTGGTCGCGGTCCGACGCTCCCGCATCCTGACCCTGGCCGAGCAAGGCAGCCGCCGGGCCAAGCTGCTGCTGCGCCTCGTCGACCATCTGAACGCCTACATTTCCGCCACCCAGCTCGGCATCACCCTGTCCTCACTGGCCCTGGGCTGGATCGGTGAACCGGCCATCGCACGCTTGCTCGAACCGCTGCTCGAAGCACACGTTCCGCCGGCGGTCCTGCATTCCATTTCCTTCACTATCGCCTTCAGCCTGATCACCTTCCTGCACATCGTGCTCGGCGAGCTGGCTCCTAAGACCATCGCCCTGGAACGAGCCGAAAAAACCGCCCTGGCCGTGGCCCTGCCCCTGGAAATTTTCTACCGCATCTTCCAGTGGCCTATCCGCCTCCTGGACTGGTCCGGCACCCGCACAGTCCGCCTCCTGGGCTTTCCGGCCAGCGCCGGGCACGGGTCGGTCTACACCGAGGACGAACTGCGCTACCTGATCGATATCAGCCACAAAAGCGGCCAGCTGGAGGACGAAAAACGCCGCCTGATCAGCCGTGTCTTCGACTTCGGCACGACCGAGGCCAGAGAGGCCATGATCCCGCGCTCGGCCATGATCGCCCTGCCCCTGGACGCCAGCCTGGATCAAATTCTGGGCACCTTCCATGACCAGGGCTACTCCCGTCTGCCCGTATACGGCGAGGATCTCGACGACATGCGCGGCATCCTCTACCGTCAGGACATGGAACCGTTCCTGGCCAGAGATCCGTCGGTTCATTTCGACATAGCCAGCCTGCTCCATCCGCCCGTGTTCGTCCCGGCCGGCAAGCGCCTGGGGCCGCTGCTGAAGCAGATGCAGGGCACGCGCGTCCACCTCATGTTCGTCATGGATGAATACGGGGGCCTGGAAGGCATGGTCACCCTGGAAGACGTGCTGGAAGAAATCGTGGGCGAGATCAACGACGAATACGACGAAGAGGTCCGCTCCCAAATCATGCGCGACGGAGCGGACTTTGTTTTGGATGGAATGCTGGCCGTGCGCGACGCCAACCGCACCCTGAAGCTCAAACTGCCCGAGGACGACGCCTACACGACCATGGCCGGACTGCTCCTGGCCGAGACCGGCCGCGTGCTGGAAGCTGGCGACCAGGTGGAACTCGCGGCCGGAATTTTCACCGTGGAGCGGGTCGAGCGCCGCCGCATCCAGCGCATCCGCTTCACCCCAACCCAACCAGTGGCCTGAACCCACCGCCCCGGACGAGGAAACATGCACCCCAAGATCATCGGCACTGTCCGTTCCCATCTGGCCACGCGCGCCGAATGTCCCAAGTATGGCATCCAATCGCTGGAGCCGGTCTGGATCGAACTGGATCCGCAGTTTGAACCCGCCGCCATGGACCTGCAAATCGGGGACGCCATTCTGGTCCTGACCTGGATGCACCAGGGTGACCAAAGCGTGTTGCGCTGTCACCCACGGGGCAACCGCGACATTCCCCTGCGCGGCGTGTTCTCGACCCGCTCGCCGGACCGCCCCACGCCCATCGGCCTGCATCCGGTACGCATCGTTGGCCGCGAGGGCCTGCGGCTCCAGGTCCATCCGCTGGAAGTGATCAACGGGACCCCGGTCATCGACATCAAATCCGACAACACAAGCAGAGCCGGCCAGCCCGAATTTCCGGCCCTGGTCAACCCGGACACGGGACAGGCCATCCTGGACGCCGG
>CAYLNA010000431.1:0-1943 GCA_964384665.1 uncultured Desulfovibrionaceae bacterium
CATCACAAGGAAGTCACCATGATGGAACTCATCCGCGATCTGGCTCCCAAATCCCTGGCCACAGTGGCCGTGGGCACCTGCTCCGCCTATGGCGGCATTCCGGCCGCGGCCGGCAATGTCACCGGCTCCAAGAGCGTGCGGGATTTCTTCGCGGAAGAGAAGATCGACAAGCTGCTGGTCAACGTGCCCGGATGCCCGCCCCATCCGGACTGGATGGTCGGCACCCTGGTCGCGGCCTGGAGCCATGTGCTCAATCCCAAGGAACATCCGCTGCCCGAGTTGGATGACGACGGCCGCCCCATGCTGTTTTTTGGCGAGAACATTCACGAGAACTGTCCGTACGTTGGGCTGTATGACAAGTCCGAGTTCGCGGAAACCTTCACCAAGCCCGGCTGCAAGGCCGAACTCGGTTGCAAGGGCCCGTCCACCATGGCTGATTGCTACAAGCGCCGCTGGAACAACGGCATCAACTGGTGTGTCGAGAACGCCGTGTGCATCGGGTGTGTGGAACCGGACTTCCCGGATGGCAAGTCTCCCTTCTATGTCGCGGAATAATTAAGGAGGACGCACGTGTCACAAGCAGCTACCCCCGCAGCAGGGGCTGAAGGGCAGAAAATCAAGATCGCCATCGACCCGGTCACCCGTGTCGAGGGCCATCTCAAGATCGAGGTCGAGGTCAAGGACGGCAAGGTTGTCGACGCCAAATGTTTTGGCGGCATGTATCGCGGTTTCGAGCAGATCCTCAAGGGGCGCGATCCCCGCGATTCCTCCCAGATCGTGCAGCGCATCTGCGGCGTGTGCCCCACGGCCCACGCCACGGCCTCGGTCATGGCCCAGGACGAGGCGTTTGGCGTGAAGGTCACCACCAACGGCCGCATCACCCGCAACCTGATTTTTGGCGCCAACTATCTGCAGTCCCACATCCTGCATTTCTACCATCTGGCCGCCCTGGACTTCGTCAAGGGACCGGATGTCTCTCCCTTCGTGCCCCGCTACGAAAACGCCGACCTCCTGACCGACCGCATCAAGGATCCGGCCAAGGCCGACGCGACCAACACCTATGGTCTGAACCAGTACCTGAAGGCCCTCGAAATGCGCCGCATCTGTCACGAGATGGTGGCCATGTTCGGCGGCCGCATGCCGCACGTCCAGGGCTTGGTCGTCGGCGGCGCGACCCAGATTCCCACGGCCGAGAAACTGGCTGAATACGCCGCCCGTTTCAAGGAAGTGCAGAAGTTCGTGGTCGAGGAATACCTGCCCCTCATCTACACCCTGGGCACGGTCTACACCGACCTGTTCGCGACCGGCATCGGCTGGAAGAACGTCGTCGCCTTTGGCGTTTTTCCCCAGGACGATGACAACAAGACCTTCATGCTCAAGCCCGGTGTGTACATCGATGGCAAGGACGAGGAGTTCGATCCCAAGCTCATCAAGGAATACGTGGGCCATTCCTTCTTCGACCAGTCCGCTCCCGGCGGCCTGCACTACAGTGTCGGGGAAACCAATCCCAATCCGGACAAGAAGGACGCTTACAGCTTCGTCAAGTCTCCGCGCTACAAGGACAAGCCCTGCGAAGTGGGTCCGCTGGCCCGTATGTGGGTCGCGAATCCGGATCTGAGCCCGGTCGGCCAGAAGATGCTGAAGAGTCTCTATGGCATCGAAGCCAAGAAGTTCCGCGACCTGGGCGACAAGGCCTTCTCCATCATGGGACGCCACGTGGCCCGGGCCGAGGAAACCTATCTCACGGCCACGGCCATTGAATCCTGGCTCAAGGACGTGAAGCCCGGCGCCGAGACCTACGTCAAGGCCGAGATTCCGGACGCGGGCGAGGGCACCGGCTTCACCGAGGCTCCGCGCGGCTCCCTGCTGCACTACCTGAAGGTGAAGGACAAGAAGATCGACAACTACCAGATCGTGTCCGCCACCCTCTGGAACTGCAACCC
>CAYLNA010000432.1:0-1943 GCA_964384665.1 uncultured Desulfovibrionaceae bacterium
GCCTTTTCGATGGTTTCCGAGGCCTGGTGCAGCTTTTTCTGGACCGCGTCGAGCATGTCCCCGTATTTGCCCCATTCGCTTTTGACCGCGCCGAGCAGGGCCCAGACCTCGCTGGATCGTTTCTGGATGGCCAGGGTCCGAAAGCCCATCTGCAGACTGGTCAGGATGGACCACAGCGTGGTCGGGCCGGCGATGACCACGCGCAGGTCGCGCTGGACGCTTTCGGTCAGTCCCGGCCGGCGGATGACCTCGGCGAAGAGGCCCTCGATGGGCAGAAAAAGAATGCCGAAATCTGTGGTCCGGGGCGGACGCAGGTATTTGTCGCGGATGTCCCTGGCGCAGGCCTTGACCCGCGCCTCCAGCTGGCGGCCGGCCGCTTCGGCCCCGACCGCGTCGCCCCGGTCCTGGGCGTCGAGCAGGCGCTGGTAGTCCTCCACCGGAAACTTGGCGTCGATGGGCAGTAGGATCGGCTCCGCGTCGTCCTGGCCGGGGAGCTTGATGGCGAATTCGACCCGCTCCGCGCCTCCGCCCGTGGCCGCGTTGACCACGTATTGCTCCGCGCTCAGGACCTGCTCCAGCAGCGCGCCGAGCTGGACCTCGCCCCAGGTTCCGCGCGTTTTGACGTTGCTCAGCACCTTCTTCAGATCGCCCACGCCCGTGGCCAGGGTCTGCATTTCGCCCAGGCCCTTATGGACCTGCTCCAGTCGTTCGCTGACCTGGCGGAAGGATTCGCCCAGGCGCTTTTCCAGGGTGCCCTGGAGCTTTTCGTCCACGGTCTGGCGCATGGTTTCGAGCTGGCGGGCGTTGTCGGCCTGCAGGGCTTGGAGGCGGGTTTCGACCGTGGTCCGGACCTCGTCCAGCTTGGCCGCGTTGGACCCGGTCAGCTGGTCCAGGGACGCGGTCATGGTCTCCAACTGGGCTTTTTCGACAGCCGCCAGATCCTTCATGGTCGAGGACATGGTCTCGGACATGCGGGCTAGGGTGGCGACGATTTCCTCCCGCTGCTCCTTGGCCAGGACCATGTTTTGGGCGCGCAGGCTTTCGAGCTGTCCGGACTGGTCGCTGGCGGACTCGGCCTGGCGTTGGAGCAAGGCCCCGCCCAGGGTTTTCATGATTTCGCCCAATTCGCGGCGCTGGTCCTGGGCCAGGCGCGCCGCTTCCTCCCGGTTGCGGGCCAACTCCTCGTGCATGGCCCGCTCGGCGCGGTCGTGCAGGGCTTCCATGGCCTCCAGGCGGGAGTGCAGGCGGGCGATCTCCCGGTTGGGCATGCGCAGGGCCAGGATCAGGCCGGTCAGCGCGGCCAGGGCCGAGCAGACAACGGCCGCCAGGGGCAGGAACCCAGCCATCCAGTCCGGCATGGCCTAGTGCCGCTCCAAGGCCAGACGGCGCAAGTCCTCGGGCGAGAAGGAATAGGGCTCGCGGCAGAATTCGCAGGTGATGGTCGTGGCCTCGCCGCGCGCGGCCAGGGCTTCGATCTCGGTCACGCCCAGGGTGATGAGAGCCTGTTCGATGCGGTCGCGGGAGCAGCCGCAGTGGAAGCCCACATCCTGATGACCGAGAATTTCATAGGCGATGTCACCGAAGACGCGGTCCAGGATTTCCTTGGGCGTGGCCCCGTCCAGGAGGAGCTTGGCCAGGGGCGGCAGGCCCTGGATGCGGTTCGACAAAACTTCGATGGCTTCCTCGTTGGCCGGCGGCAGGGACTGGATCAGGAATCCGCCGGCCACGGCGATGGTCCCGGTTTCGTCGGGAATGGCGGTCAGGCCCATGGCCGAGGGCGTTTGCTCGGAATCGGTCAGGTAATAGGCGATGTCCTCGGCGATTTCGCTGGTGACTAGATTGACCACGCCTTGGTAGGGTTCCTTGAGAAGCAGGTCCTTGGTTATGGTCAAAAGCCCGGCCCGGCCCAGGGCGGCGGGGATGTCGAAGCGGCCGTCCTTCAG
>CAYLNA010000433.1:0-1932 GCA_964384665.1 uncultured Desulfovibrionaceae bacterium
GAAAACTATTGGGGACGGAGAGAGAATGAAATCAGGCGGATAAAAATTCAAGGGAAAGAGCGGCGGGGCGGAATCACGCCCCGCGTCTGGAGGTCACGGTTCATCGGCCGCGCAACTGGCGCTTGTCGCCAACGCGCATGGTGATCTTTTCCTTGTCCAGGTACTCCAGCACCGGGATGGCGAACTTGCGGGTCAGCCCGGTCAGATCGCGGAAATCCTGGGGACCCATTTCCTGGGTGGCGGCGAAGAAATCCCGCACCCGGGCGATGACGTCGTCCATGGCCGCGCGGGCGTAATAAAATTCCTCGCTGATCTTGACCAGCACACCCTCTTCCTGAAGCAGTCGGAACATCTGGGCTGTGTCCTTCAAGGTCAGACTGTTTTCCTCCAGAAAGGCCTTGAGGGTCGGCGGCATGAGACCGGCCTGGACATAGGTCGATTCCATCAGGGCGCGCAGACCGGTCTGGTCCGAGGCCAGGGACACGACGTGATCCGGCAGGCGCAGAATATCGCTCTCAAGAGTCATCTGGCCGGACTTGACCAGCCGCTCCACCAGGAAATGAACCAGCTTCGGGTGCATGCCCTGGCCGAAACTGGTCGCCAGCTCGGCCCGGGAAATGCCCGGCCGCATGGGCTCGCGGCGATGGTACTCGGCGGTGTAGGCCAGACAGCCCTGGCCCAGGACGTCGAGCACGTCGGCCCCGACAAAACGTTTGTCCTCGCGATCGAACTGAAAGGCCAGCTGCTTGCCGCCCAGAATTTGCAAGGTCTTGTCCAGGAGCTTGGATTCCATGTCGGTCATGATGCGCAACTCGGCCACGGTCAGACCCGCGCGGCCGGCCAGACGCAGCTGAGCCAGGAGCAGATCCTCGCCGCTCATGGCCCCCAGGGCTTGCAGGGTTTCCAGCTCGCGGGAGTGACGGCGAACCTTGCGGCCGAGGGGATTGACGATGCGGCCGCCGGCCACGGTCATGAGCGGGGAAAAAGAACGGACGATGCAGCGGTCCCCGAACACGCCGGGCAGGGCCTTGGGAAAGCGGACTTGGCAAATGGCGGTCTGGCCCGGCTCCAGCTTGTCGCGATCAAGAAAAAAAAGTTTGGCCAGGATCTCGCGCGAGCCGTGATGAAAATGGACCTCGGTGCGGTGCTTGAGCGGGTTGGGCGAGGACGACAGGCAGGTCAGCTCGACGTCCCAAACCGGCGACGAAAACAAGGTCTGGGGATGGGCCAGGACCTCGCCGCGCTCCAGGTCGTCCACGTCCAGGCTGTGCAGATTGACGGCCGTGCGCTCCCCAGCCCTGGCCGCGTCCGTGGCCGCGCCATGAACCTGCAGACCGCGCACCTTGGATTTCAGCCCGGCCGGATAGATCTCCACGTCCTCGCCCACGCGCAGTGCCCCGGAAATCGACGTGCCGGTCACGACCGTGCCGTGCCCCTTCATGGTGAAGACGCGGTCGATGGGCAGGCGAAACAGGTCCGAGCGCCGGTCCGGAGCAAACGTGGCCGAAAGCTCGGCGACGCGGGCGCGCAGCTCGTCCAGGCCCGCTCCGGTGTGGGCCGAGACCGGCACAATGGGCGCGCCATCCAGAAAAGAGCCGGCCAGATAGACGCCCACTTCCTCCCGCACCAATTCCAGCCAATCCTCCTCGACCATGTCCGTCTTGGTCAGGGCCACCAGCCCGGCCCGGATGCCCAGCAGGGAGCAGATTTCCAGATGTTCGCGGGTCTGGGGCATGACGCCCTCGTCGGCGGCGATGACCAGGAGCACGAAGTCGATGCCGGCCGCTCCGGCGACCATGTTCTTGACGAAGCGTTCATGACCGGGGACGTCGATGATGCCCAGACGCACGTCCGGCGTCAGGTCCAAGTAGGCGAAGCCCAACTCGATGGTGATGCCGCGCTTCTGCTCCTCGGCCAGGCGGTCGCAGTTGA
>CAYLNA010000434.1:0-1931 GCA_964384665.1 uncultured Desulfovibrionaceae bacterium
CAGGAAGGTCTCGGAGCTGCCAGGCCATGACAGCTGAGATATTTTAGCACTACTTAGGAGGACGTCATGTCAAAGGTATGTGATATTTGCGGGAAGGGACCCCAGGTTGGCAACAATGTCAGTCATGCCAACAATAAGAACAAACGGCGCTTCATGCCCAATCTGCAGTCCGTGCGCGCCCAGCTGAAGAGCGGCGAGGTGAAGCGGATCAAGGTGTGCGCCCAGTGCATCCGTTCCGGCGCCGTGACCAAACCGGTCGCCAATTAGTCTCCCCGATTTCTGAACAAAAAAGGCGACCTCATGGTCGCCTTTTTTGTTGGTGCGCCTATTTCTTGAGCTGCTGGTTGACGAACTCCCAATTGATCAGCTTGTCGATGAAATCCTGCAGATAGTCCGCGCGTCGGTTCTGGTAATCCAGATAGTAGGCGTGCTCCCAGACATCGACCGTGAGCAGGGCCTTGGCCCCATGGGCCATGGGCGTGTCGGCGTTGGCCGTTTTCATGAGTTCGATCTTGCCCGCCTTTTCCACCAGCCAGGCCCAGCCGCTGCCGAACTGGGTCATGCCCGCGTCCTTGAAGGCCTTGGCGAAATTTTCGTGGCTGCCAAAGGTCTGGACGATAGCCTCGGCGATGGCTCCGATGGGCGCTCCGCCTCCGCTCGGCTTCATGCACTGCCAGTAAAAAGAATGGTTCCAGGTTTGGGCCGCGTTGTTGAAGATGCCGACCCTGGCCGGATCGCCGGCCGTGGCCATGATGATGTCACGCAGGGTCTTGCCGTCAAGGTCCGTGCCCGCGATCAGCTTGTTGGTATTGTCGATGTAGAGCTGATGGTGCTTGCCATGATGGAAATCGAACGTCTTGGCGCTGATGCACGGGCTTAAGGCATCCTTGGCGTAGGGAAGATCCGGGAGCACGAAGATCATACAAGCCTCCTTGATGGATGGGACGTTGATCCAATTTCCGCGTCGCCCGATCCGGCGGAGGCGGAAATCGGCGGGTTTGTCGACACGGTGAAACAATGAGGGGTTCCTGTCAACAGGATGGCGAAAATTGGCTGGCTCGTGCGCGGCGGGCGTCAATACAGGCTGAATTTGGCCAAGCGTCCATCCAGTCCGCCATTGCGCAGGGGTTTCTTCCATTCCGGTCTGAGGCCAATGGACTTGAGCCAGGTTCGATCGCCAAAATAGACATAGGCCGTGGACCCGGCGCAGCGGCGTTTGAGGTGGTCGCCGAAGCGTTTGAACCAGGCCCCCATGTCCTCGTTTTTGCCCAGGCGCAGCCCGTAGGGCGGGTTGCAAACAATGGTCGCGCCCGCGAGGTCGTCGCGTTCGAAGAAATCCCTGCGCCCGACGATGACCTCGTCTCCACCCGGCAGGTTGGCCAGATTGGTTCGCGTGGACTCCACCGCCTGTGGATCGATGTCGCCGCCCCGCAAGGGCGGAATGTCCGTCAGGGGCGTCAGCTCCCGCCGAATTTCGTTCCACAGGCGGGCGTTGAAATCCGGCAGATGCTCGAATCCAAAATGCTGGCGCAGGAAGGCGGCCGGGATGCGCGCGCCGGCCATGAGGGCCTCGCACAGGATGGTGCCGGATCCGCACAGGGGGTCGACCAGCGGCGCTGCGCCGTCCCAGCCGCTCATGCGGATCATGGCCGCGGCCACGGTTTCCTGCATGGGCGCATCCACGCTCTGGGTCCGGTAGCCGCGTCGGTGCAGGGAGCCGCCGGAAACGTCCAGACTGACGGCGGCGTGGTTTTCGTGGATGTGCAGGTGTAGCCACAGATCCGGATTCCTGGGATTGACGCTCGGTCGACGGCCGCCATGGTCGCGGAACCAGTCGGCCACGGCATCCTTGAGTTTCAGGGCCGCGTATTGCGAATGGCCGATGGCGCTGGCCGAGACATTGGCGAAAATGGCGAAGGTCTGGTCCGCGT
>CAYLNA010000435.1:0-1930 GCA_964384665.1 uncultured Desulfovibrionaceae bacterium
CGCTTGCGGCCCTGGCAGCCCTGGCGCAGAAAATGGTCGATCAGCAGGGGCAGGTCCTCGCGCCGCTCGCGCAGGGGGGGCAGGTGCACATGGTGGACGCGCAGGCGGTAGTAGAGGTCCGGGCGGAAGCGGTCCGCCTCGCCCAGGGTCGCGTGGTCGACGTTGGTGGCGGCGATGATGCGGGCGTCGGTCTTGCGGGTCACGTCGGAGCCGATGGGCAGGTATTCCCGCTCCTGCACCAACCGCAGCAGCTTGACCTGGGAGGCGGCGGTCAGATCGCCGATTTCGTCCAGAAACAGGGTGCCGCCCTTGGCGTTTTCGACCAGTCCGGGTCGGGCCTTGTCCGCGCCGGTGAAGGCTCCTTTTTTGTGTCCGAAGAGGGTGTCGGCGAAGATGCTGTCGTCGAGGCCGGCCACGTTGACGGGGGTGAACTCGCCCTGGCGGCCGCTCAGGTCGTGCACGGCCCTGGCCGCCAGCTCCTTGCCCACTCCGGATTCGCCGGTGATGAGCACGGGCTGGGCGCTGTGGGCGATGGCCTCGATGTATTGGAAGATGGAGCGCATGGCCTTGGAGCAGGTCACGATGGAGGCGAAGGCTTCCGGATGCTCCAGGGTGTCGTGCAAGAAACGGGTGCGCAGGCCGGAGTTCTCGCGCTTGAGTTCGCGGATCTGGATGGCGTGGCGGACGCCCGAGACCAGGCTGTTCTTGTCCGTGGTCTTGACGAAGAAGTCGAAGGCCCCGCGCTTGATGCAGTCCACGGCCGTTTCGACCTGGTTCATGCCGGTGATGACCAAGATCGGCAGATCCGGGAAGCGGGCCGTGATCATGTCGATCAGTTCCTCGCCGGAAAGGCCGGGCATGGCCAAGTCCACGGCCACGGCCTCGACTTCGGTCCCGGCCAGGATGTCCAGGACGGCCCGGCTGTCCTGGCAGCAGACAATGTTGTCGATGCCGTGGGATTTGAGGGCCAGGGAAAAGGACCGCAGCCAGGTGTCCTCGTCGTCGACAAGCAGGATGGGGTTGGTCGGAAAGGTGGTCATGGCTGCCTCTAATCGTAGCGGCGGTTGTCGACCAGGGCCGGCGCGCCTTCGGCAATGGTCTCGCCCAGACCCAGGATGGACACGGCCGGGCGGAGCTTGAGGGCTTCCTGGAAGGCCGCGCCGACTTCGCCCGGATCGATGGGGCCGTTGGTTTCCAGGCGCAGGGTCAGGCCGTCCTTGCCGCCGGGGTTATCGATGACCACCTGATGGCGGATGATCTGGACGAACCGGGCCAGGGTCTGGGCGACCTGGGCCGGGTAGATGAACTGGCCGCGGACCTTGGCCGTGTCGTCGACGCGTCCGAGAATGCCCTGAAGTCTGGGCGCGGTGCGGCCGCAGACGCAGGTCGCGTCGGACAAACGGGACAGATCGCCCGTGGCCAGACGGATCAGGGGATAGTCCGGAGTGAACGGGGTGACCACGACCTCGCCGATGTCGCCGCTGGGCAGGGGCTCTCCCGTGGCCGGATCGCAGATTTCCACCAGGCAGCGCGTGGACAGGTGCATGCCGCCCAGGGCCTGGCATTCGTAAGCGATGCAGCCCACGTCGGCCGTGCCGTAGCCCTGGCGGATGATCATGCCGAACATGTCCTCGACCTCGGTCCGCAGGCTTTCGGGCAGACGCTCGGCGGCGACAAAGGCGACCTCCAGCCGGAAGTCGGCCTTGGGATCGAGCCCCTTGTCCCGGGCTTTCTGGCCCAGGGTTTTCAGAAAACTGGTCATGCCGACAAAGGCGGTCACGGGCAGTTCCCGCAACAGTTGCAGTTGCACGCCTGAATTTCCCGGACCGGCCGGGATCACGGCGCAGCCCAGGGTGCGCAGGGGCTCCTCCAACATGAGGCCGGCCGGAGTGAGATGGTAGCTGAAGGTCATCTGGGCCAGGTCGCCCTG
>CAYLNA010000436.1:0-1927 GCA_964384665.1 uncultured Desulfovibrionaceae bacterium
TTGGGCAGGCCCAGGATGTCGAGGATGGTCGGAGCCACGTCGGCCAGACGGCCGTTGCGCAGCGTCACCGCGCGCGGACCGACATAGACAAAGGATACGGGGTTGACGCTGTGCGAGGTCTTCACGCTGCCGCTCTCGTCGAGCATGTCCTCGGCATTGCCGTGATCGGCGGTGACCAGCAGGGTTCCGCCCAGCCGGGTCACGGCGTCCATGACCCGGCCCAGACACTCATCCACGGCCTCGCAGGCCTTGATGGCGGCAGGGATGACCCCGGTGTGGCCAACCATGTCCAAATTGGCGAAATTGCAGACAATAAGGTCGTACTTGCCGGACGCAAGCCCGTCGAGCAGGGTCTGGGCGACCTGAAACACGCTCATCTCCGGCTTGAAGTCATAGGTCGGCACGTCCTTGGGAGAGGGCAGCAACTTGCGATCCTCCCCCGGAAACGGTGTTTCCACCCCGCCGTTGAAGAAATAGGTGACGTGGGCGTACTTTTCGGTCTCGGCCGTGCGCAACTGACGCAAGCCGTGTTCGGACACGACCTGGCCCAGGATCTTGTCCATGCTCACGGGCGGAAAGAGCACGGGCAGGTCAAAGTCTTTGTCGTAGCGGGTCATGGTCACGTAGCGGCTGGGGCGGACCGTCTGCCGCCGGGCAAAGCCGCCAAAATCCATCTCAGTCAAGGCGCGAGTCAGTTCCCTGGCCCGGTCCGCCCGAAAATTGAAGAACAGCACCGCGTCCCCGTCCCGCACCAGACCCGACGGCGCACCGTCGCGCAGGATAACCCTGGGCTGGACGAATTCGTCGTTTTCGCCATTCTCGTAGGCCTCGGTCACGGCCTGTTCCGCTGATGCGGCGGCAGTCCCCTCTCCCAGGACCAGGGCGTTGTAAGCCCGCTCCACCCGTTCCCAACGCTGGTCCCGGTCCATGGCATAGTAGCGGCCCGTGACCGTGGCGATGCGGCCGACGCCCATGCGGGCCAAGGCCGCTTCCAGCTCCCTGACATAGCCCAGGCCGCTGCGCGGCGGCGTGTCCCGGCCATCCAGAAAGGCGTGCACGCAGATGTCCGCCACGCCCCGTGTCGCCAGGGCCTGGATCAGGGCTTCCAGATGGGTCAGCATGCTGTGCACCCCGCCGTCGGACAGCAAGCCCATGAGATGAACCCGGCCCGTGGCCGCAATGGCCGAGTCAGCCAGAGCCGTCAGTTCGGGATTGGCGGCCAAGGAGCCGTCCTCAATGGCCAGATTGATGCGCATGATGTCCTGATAGACGATGCGCCCGGCCCCCAGGTTCAGGTGGCCGACCTCGGAATTGCCCATCTGGCCGTCGGGCAGCCCCACGTCCCGACCCATGCACTTGAGTTCGGCCGTGGGATGTCCGGCCAAAAGACGATCCATGTTCGGCGTGTCGGCCAAGCTGACTGCGTTGCCCGGACCGGGCGCGGCCTTACCCCAGCCGTCCAGGATCAGCAGCACGCACGGCTTGCTCATTTTTCCTCCCCGGCGGTCACGGCCTCGGGCAGCGCAAAGACCGGAGCCTTGGCGTACAGCCCTTCCACATTGTAGAGGGTCCGCGTTTCTTCCTGAAAAATATGCACGATGATGTCATTGCAGTCGACCAGTATCCACTGCCCGTTCTGCATGCCCTCCACGCCCAAGTATTCCCACTTGTTCTCGCCCAGGCGCTGCATCAGCTCGTCGGCCAGAGCCTGGGCATGCCGGGCCGACCTCGCCGTGACCACGATCATGGCCTCGGTCAACGGCGAGACGCCGCGCAAATCAAAAGCCTTGATGGCCGTCGCCTTCTTGTCCGCAAGCCACAGGGCGACCTGCCCAACTTTCTGTTCCATATATTCGTGTGTTCTCCTTGAATGACAATTTTCGCGAAAGCACCCTCGCCTACGTCAATTCCCCCCACAGGGCAATGC
>CAYLNA010000437.1:0-1917 GCA_964384665.1 uncultured Desulfovibrionaceae bacterium
TTTCCCGGCAACCGTCCGTCCAACTCCATTGTTTATGACCAGCTCGGCCCGCGCGTCCTGGGCCGGCTCATCGCCATGTACGAGCACAAGATTTTCGTGCAGGGCCTGATCTGGGGCGTCAATTCCTTCGATCAGATGGGCGTCGAACTCGGCAAGCAGCTGGCCGGCGTCATCCTGCCCGAGCTGCGCGGGGGGGGCATCGGCGTCCACGACAGCTCCACCATCGGCCTGCTGCGGCACTGTCTTGACCGCCGCCGGCCCTAAAGCCTACCTTGGCGCACGGGGCGGCTGGTCCGCCCCGTGTGTCGCAATCTTCTTTTCGCCCCCGGTCCCGTCATGAAGCTCAATCCATTCCGCGTCGATCCGGCGCATCCGTTTCAGCTGGTGAAGTTCCTGTCCATCAGCTCCCTGGTGTTGATTCTGGGCGCGGGACTGGTCCTGTCCATGTTCATGACCAACTACGCCAAGAGCGCGCTCTTAAAGAAAAACAGGGCTTTCGCCCTGCTCTTGGCCGAGAATCTGAATCACCAGATCTACCGCCGTTTCACCCTGCCGGTGGTGCTGGGTTTCGGGAAGGTCGAACTCAAGCGCAAGGATCAGTACGAACGGCTGGAACAGGTCATCGAATCGACCATCCATTCCTTCCATGTCCTCGACGTGCGCATCTACGACGCGGAGGGCGAGGTGGCCTACAGCTCCGATCCGGCCCTTGTCGGCCGCACCGACCTGGGCGGTCCGACCGTGGCTGACGCCGTGGCCAAGGGCGAGCACAGCTTTGACCTGCAAAACATGCTGAGCACCTGGGAAACCTTGTTCTCCTTCCGCCTGGAGGCGGGCAATGTCCTGCTGCGGACCATTTATCCCCTGCGGGCGGAGCGGGACCTGCGCTACCGCGACCAGCCCGGCCCGCTTCTGGGCGTGCTGGAGGTGTCGCAGGACATCACCAGCGATTACGAGACCGTGGTTCAGTTTCAGCGCCTGATCATCCTGACCACGATTTTGTGGTCGGCGGCCCTGTACGCGCTCATTTTTTCCTTGGTGCGCAAGGCGGACCGCGTTTTGGCGGAGCGGGTCCGGGACAAGGAGCGCCTGGAGCGCGAACTGCTCCAGAACGAAAAACTGGCCTCCATGGGCCGCATGGTGGCCAGCATCGCCCACGAGATCCGCAACCCCCTCGGCATCATCCGCAGCAGCGCCGAACTGCTGCACAAAAAGGAGCAGGACGCGGGCAGTTCCAAGGCCAAGATCCTGGAGGCCATATTCAACGAATCCAAGCGTCTGAGCCAGACCGTGAACGATTTTCTGGACTACGCCCGGCCCCGCCAGCCGGCCCTGGAGGATGTCAATCTGACCAAGGTGGTCCGCCACGCCGTGGCCTTCCTGACCCAGGAAGGGCAGGAACACGGGGTGCGTGTTGAAAGCGACCTGCCGGATTCGTACATGGTCCAGGGAGACCGCGATCTTTTGTATCGCGGCTTCTACAACCTGATCAGCAACGCCATCCAGGCCTGCGGCGAGGGCGGGGAAGTGCGCGTTCTGCCGACCTGTCGGGATGGAAACAAGGGGGTCGTGGTCCGCGATTCCGGCCCGGGATTCGACAGCCAGCTTTTGGAGCGCTATGTGGAACCCTTCTTCACCACCAAGGACCAGGGCACGGGCCTGGGCCTGGCCATCACCAAGTCCATTTTTCAGGGCCACGGCGCGGACATGATTCTGCGCAACGCGCCCCAGGGCGGGGGCGAGGTCGTGGTCATTTTCGCCGAGGAGTGCGAGTAGACGACATGGGCAACCACATCCTGATCATCGACGACGAGAAAAATTATCTCCTCATCCTGGAGGCCATCCTGGAGGAAGAGGGCTACACCGTGACCGCCCTGAGCGATCCGGTCATGGCCATGACCTATCTGGACGAGTCCG
>CAYLNA010000438.1:0-1913 GCA_964384665.1 uncultured Desulfovibrionaceae bacterium
CTAGCGCTCACCGAAAGATCGCGGCATCTCGGATATCCGCCGGCAGGACGATGCCGTGGCGGTCCATTTGCACCTGGTTGAAATAGAACCGTCCGTTCTGGTCGGTCTTGTGGTTGATGTCGCGGGGCGATTTCGCGCCGTTCAGGATGTCCAGGGCCATGGTCGCGGCCACGCGGCCGTGGTTTTCGCCGTGCAGGGCGAAGGCTCCGATGACGCCCTGATCGTGGACCGTGTAGTCTTGATTGGAGAAGACCGGAACCGGGCTGTTGGCGGCCGTCCAGGCGATGACCTCGCGCCAATCCACGGTTTCCCCGCGTTCGTCCTTGACCGCGTGGAAGGTCGGCGTGAGCAACAGGTCGTGGCCGCCGGCGAGGACAATGTTCCGCCAGTCGCGCCAGTCGCGGGCGATTTTGTGTTTCACGGACAGGCCGTTGACCAGCAGGGCGGTCCGTTTTTGGAAGACCTCGGTGATGATGGCCTCCGAGGTGACGCTGTCGTCGCAGAGGATCAGTGCCCGTTTGGCCGTGGGAAGGATGGCGGTCAGATGCCGCAGCCAGGGCGCGATGGGCGTGCGTTCCAGGAGGCCGGCCATGGTCGGGGGCAGGGTTTTGAAATAGTTGCGCGGGTTGTTGTTGACGCCGAAATAGACAAACGGCGTTTCGGTCTCGGCCAGTCGTGGGCCGACCAGGCGCAGGGCGTCGTCGTCGCCGAGCAGGACCAGGCGCGGTTGGAGGCGGACGTATTCCGCCCAGGCCAGTTCGGCTTGGTGTTCGAACGCGGACCCGGGCAGGCGTTTGGTGTCCATGTGGACGGTGTGGATGTCGTGGCTGGAGCCGAGGACGTCCGCGATGCCGAGGTCGGTCAACCGGGTCCAGTCCAGGGATGGGTGGTAGCTCTGAATAACCAGGACAGCGTCGCCCCCCGCCATGGCCAGGGCGATGACGGCCAGCATGGTCAGGGTCGCGAGGACTGTCCGGGTCTTCATGGCTTCCTCCGTCAGGGCAGGGGCAGGGGCGAGTTCACTCCGATGTCGATCAGGGCGTCGCCCAGGTCCAGTTTTTCCAGTTCGGCCTTGAAGGCGTCGGCGCTCTGTTCCAAGGCCGGAAAGGCGCCCCAGTGCATGGGAATGACCTTGCGGGCGCGCAGCATCATGGTCGCCAGGGCCGCCTGGGGCGCGTCCATGGTGAACACGCCGCCGATGGGCAGCAGGGCCAGGTCGATCTTGTACAGCTTGCCCCACATGGCCATGGTCGAAAACACGGCCGTGTCGCCGGCATGGTAGATGGTGTATCCATTTTCCAGGCGGATGATGAAGCCCACGGGCACGCCCGTTTCGCACGAATGGCAGGCTTGGGTCATGGTCACGGCCACGCCCTTGTGGCGCACGGTGCCGCCGATATTGAAGCCGATGCCGTTCAGCACCTGCGACTCGGGCAGGCCCTGGGTCTTGAGCTTGGCCGCCAGTTCCACGATGCAGCCCAGGGTGGCGCCGGTGCGCGTGCAGATGTCCAGGGCTTGGCCGATGTGGTCGCCGTGGTCGTGGGTGACCAGGACCAAGTCGGCGCGCATGGCTTGGGCCTGGGCCTGGGCCGAGGGATTTCCATCGAACCAGGGGTCGATCAGGATGGTTTGTTCCGGGGTCGTGATGGCGAAGGCCGAATGGCCGTGCCAGGTGATGGTATGCATGGAGTGCTCCTCGTTAGATCTGTTCAAGTTTTTCGTGCAGGTCGGCCCGCACGGCCGCGCACAGCGCGGTGAGTTCGTCCACGCCGGCTTCCAGTTCCCGCGTCGATCCGCCGTTGGCGCAGGAGTATTCGAGATTTTTGGCGATCTCCGCTTCCGGGGTCAAGCCCATGTTGGCCAACATGCCCTTGATGGCATGGGCCAGCTGGCGCAGGGTCTGGATGTCTCCA
>CAYLNA010000439.1:0-1911 GCA_964384665.1 uncultured Desulfovibrionaceae bacterium
GTCGTGTCCTGTCGGAAAGGTGGAGGCGGGAATGGGACGGGGCGCTGCCGCGTCCCGTCCTCGTTGTCTAGCCGAGCATGTTGACCGTGGCCGGTCCCCTTTTCGCGGGGCGGTGGTACTGCACCGCCGGCTTCCCGAAGAGCAGGGCGAAGCCGATGGCGTGATCGCGGGGGATGCGCAGGAAATCCACGAGATCCGGGAAAACCGAGAGGGCCATCATGAAGATGCCGTCCCACAGGGTGCCCAGTCCGTGGGCCTGGGCCAGCAGCTCGAAGGTGGTCAGGGCGATGTGCGTGTCCTGGACCGGGCTCGGCACGGACTTGGGCGCGCTGGTCAGGAGCAGGTGCGGCGCGCCCCGGAGCATGACATCCTTGCCATCCGCTTTCCAGGCCGCCAGCGTGTAGCCCAGGTATTGGCCGGCCAGTCCGCCCGGCATCGCGTTCGTAGCGGCCAAGCCTTCCAGACGGGAGATCACTTCCTGGCGCAGGTCGGCCATGAAGGCCTTGTCCCGGACCACGGTGAACATGACGCCCTGGGCGTTCACGCCCGTGGGCGCGTGGCACGCGGTGGCCAGCAGGTCGTCGATCAGTTGGGGCGATACGTTTTCCTCGACGTAGCGCCGCGTCGAACGCCGCCATTTGACCAGGTTGGCCATCTGCCGGGCTGTCGGCAGCGCGTCCTGCAAGGATGCGGCGTCCTTGGGATCGTGGCCCAGGATCGACAGAGCCCCTGTCGGGCACACCGCGTAGCAGTGCAGGCACCGATAGCAGCGGGATGGATCGACGATTTCCGGCAGTTCATCGAGGCGGATGATGCCGGCCGGACAGTCCGCCGCGCACTCGCCGCAGTGGATGCATGTCGCGGCGTCAACGTGGAATTGAAGCATCGTGTGTCTCCTTTACTCGCTCACGGTTTCCAGGGCCGGAAAGCTGCCCTGGTGCGGCTTGATGGCCGCGCCCAGCCAGGCGATGACCTGCCCCAGATTCTTCATGTTGCCAAGCCCTTCGGCGTCGTTCTCGACCTCGCCCTTGTCCCGGCCGTAGCCCATGTTCCAGTAGACCGAGCCCGGAATGAGCATCTGGTTCATGAGGAACATGTGGTTGATGGTGTCGTAGACATGGGTCGCCCCGCCCCGGCGTGCGGCAACCACGGCCGCGCCGATCTTGCCCTTGAAGGCCCGGCCGTTGGCGATGGCCACGATGCCCGCGCGGTCCAGCAGGGCCTTCATTTCGGCCGTGACATCGGTGAAGTAGGTCGGGGAACCGAAGATGATGGCATCGGCCCGCAGCAGTTTCTCCATCAGTGGATTGAAGACATCGTTGTCCACTGCGCACTGGCCGTTCTGGCGCTCGAAGCATTTGTAGCAGGCCATGCACCCGCGTATTTTCTGGCCGCCGACCTGGACCAGTTCCGTTTCCCAGCCCGCCTGAGCCAGGGGGGCCAGGACGCGATTCAGGAGGATTTCCGTGTTGCCGCCCTTGCGTGGGCTGCCGTTGACCGCGACTGCGTACATATTTTGTCTCCGGGGTTGATGTTGACCGTGTGGTTCGGAGGTGGATAGAGCACATGCCGTCTGTCTTGAAAAGTACTGTCGAAAATGTTTGGTACATACACGGAGTATAGTAATGGCCCATAATCTGCCCACCCCCTGCAAGATCAAGGAAATCGCCGGCAAGCGTTTCCGGTGCTATTTCGAGCTGACCCTGGCCGTCATCGGCGGCAAGTGGAAGCCCATCATCCTCAATCATCTGGCCCTGGGCGGGGAGGTGCGCTTTGGTGAATTGCGGCGGAGCATGGCCGATGTGACCGAACGCATGCTGACCCGGCAGCTGCGCGAGTTGGAGGCCGACGGTCTGGTGCATCGCGAGGTCTACCGCGAGGTGCCGCCCAGGGTGGAGTATTCGCTGACGG
>CAYLNA010000440.1:0-1899 GCA_964384665.1 uncultured Desulfovibrionaceae bacterium
GCCTGCTCCTCGACCACGGAAGCCGATTGCGACTACCTGATGCGCAACAACCTGGAGTATTCCAAGGCCATGTTCCGCTTGGCCCGCGAGCACGGCGCGCGGTTTATCTACGCCAGTTCGGCTGCGACCTACGGCGACGGCGGCCAGGGTTTCGACGACGCCGACAGCATCATGCCCACGCTGCGGCCCCTGAACATGTACGGCTATTCCAAGCACCTCTTTGACCTGTGGCTGGCTCGGAAAAACGCCCTGGATCAGGTCGCCGGCCTGAAATTCTTCAATGTCTTCGGCCCCAACGAATACCACAAGGACGACATGAAGTCCGTGATCTGCAAGGCCTTTTCCCAGATTTCGGACACCGGCCGCCTGAAACTCTTCCGGTCCTACCGGCCGGACTACGCCGACGGCGAGCAACGCCGCGATTTCGTCTACATCAAGGATTGCGTGCGGGTCATGGACTGGCTGCTCAAGCATCCGGATGTGGGCGGGATTTTCAACGTCGGCACGGGCCAGGCCCGGACCTGGAACGATCTGGCCCGGGCCGTGTTCGGGGCCATGAGCCGCGAGCCGCAGATCGACTATGTCGACATGCCCGAGACCATTCGCGACAAATACCAGTATTACACCTGCGCGGATCTGACCAAGTTGGCCGGACGCGGCTGCGACGCGGCCTTCCGGCCCTTGGAAGACGGGGTCACGGATTACGTGCAAAACTATCTGATGCGCGAGCAGGCTCACCTGACGACGCGGTATTGAGTCGCCACTGCATCGCGCATCTTGGGGCGGTCCGGGGAACCGGGCCGCCCGCGTTATTTGAGTTCGGCCGAGCGGATGAAGGCGACGACCTGCTCCACCCATCCCAGCAAGGCGTTTATCTCCGCTGTCGCCAGGGGGCGATTGATCATGGCCTTGAGTTCCCGGCCGGCTGGTTGAAACAGCCCGGTGGCCAGGGCGGCGTTCCAGAGCGGTTCAACGTCGGCTTCCGTGATGGCCAATTTGCTGAGCAGCCCGCCCCGGCCGAGCATGGCCGTATAGATGGATTGCTTGAAGCAGGCCGGAGGATAACCAAAGCAAATGACGACATGCGCGCCATCCTTGTCGGCATTCATGGAGAAGCCGCGCGTTCCCCAATGCAGGGGCAGGCTGTTGGCGGATGCGAAGCGCAGAAGTTCGGTGAACACGCGTTTGCCGTTTTCATCCAGGGATTCGAGGAAGGTGTGTTCGGTGACGGAGGGGAGCGTTCCGGACGAGATGCGTTTGGCCGGGGCTGCTTCCCGCCCGACCACGATGTCCGATGACAGAAGATGCGCTCCGTGTTCGGCCTTGAAATAGGAAAATTCAAGGCAGGTCACGCGCAGCCCTTTTTTGCGCAGAAACGCGGCGGTTTGCCGAATTTCGCCGGTAATGCGTTGCCCCACGAGCACAATGCGCTGGTCTTTGTTGAACGAAACGGCTTCGTCGGCGGCAAGGTCGAAATACGCGCGGTGGTATTCGGCCATGCTCAAGGCCGAGTCGCTCATGTAGCGTTGGAAAATTTCCTCCAGCCGGTCGGAATCCAACTCCTCGATAAACGACGCATATTCCAGGGCCTGGGCCAGGGTTTCCCGTGGGGTGCGGTCCCGTTTCAGTTCGATGACCACGGCATTGCCTTCCCGGTCCAGGCCCAACAGGTCAATGATACTTCCCAGGTTGGTCGTTACCTGACGGCCAATGACCAGGAGTTTCCCATCTTCCAGAATATCGTTGGCGTTGTTTTCAAGCCATGTTTCCAGAACGGATTCCTCGAAATCCGCCTGAAACTGACTGCGGGCGAATTCCGCGAACGAGCCATCGGGGTTGATGCTGAAAATGCGCATGATTTTTATTCCTTCATGATGGCGATAACGCGCGGGTCCAGGC
>CAYLNA010000441.1:0-1897 GCA_964384665.1 uncultured Desulfovibrionaceae bacterium
CTGGCGGCGGCGCGGACCGGGAACCCGCAGTCCTCCAGGTAATCGGTCAGGGAGACCCGCAAAAAACGTTCGTCATCGACAACGAGAATTCTGGGCAACGAGTTCATGCCTGCTCCACGCGAGAGTGTGTTGTGGGAACCGCATAGCGCGGACGTCGGGAAAAGGCCAGTTCCCGGAAGCGGGCTGGTTTGGCATGAGTTGGGCGTTCATCCAAGGGCATGAGCTTTTTGGACTCATCCGGCTGACGTGATGTTGGTGCCTAGATGACTGAAATTTCCGGTCGGGTGGCCAGGAGGCTGTTTTTCAAGGCGCGCTTCGGCCGGATGAGCCTTGTCGAGCCGCCTGCCTCGGTTTTCCGCCGTTCGCCGCCTGGACCAGGCCGTTTATGCCGGGTCCGGTCCGGGCCGTGATTTTTTCCGTGTCATCCTTGTTTTTCGATTTCACTCCCGCGCCGGCCCTCGTTCGCCATCCAGACCTCCTTCTCGCCGGGGTGAGCGGCGGGCATGAAAGGGTCGGCGGCGTATCGTTTTGACCCGGATTTGCGTTCACCGCAGACGGGTTTGTTTCCTCCCTTGACCTGGAATCAGGTGCATTCGGGGTTTGCGTGGCGCATGACGAAGCCATGCCAACCCCTTTTGCATCTCAACCCAAGGAGGAAATCATGTCATCACCCCATCCCGGCCTGAATCAGGCCCGTCTGGACCAGACCAAGTTTCAGCGTTTGATGGCCCGGCAGCGCGGCATGTCCGTGAGTCTGACCGCGTTCATGCTGGCCATCTATTTCGGCTTCATCCTCATCCTGGCCTTTCGCAAGGATCTTCTGGCCGCCAAGATCGGCGCGCACCTGACCCTGGGCATGCCCGTGGGGCTCTTGGTCATTCTTTCGGCCTGCGTGTTGACCGGAATCTATGTCCGCTGGGCCAACACGGCCCATGACGAGGCCGTGCAATCCATCATCGACGACATGGGAGAACGGAAATGAACGAATTTGTCTCCACCATCGGCCAGCCCAACGCGGTGTCCATCGGCTTTTTCTTCGCCTTCGTGGCCTTCACCCTGGTCATCACCTATTTCGCGGCCAAGCGCAGCAAGACCGCCTCGGAATTCTACGCCGCCGGCCGGTCCGTGACCGGATTGCAAAACGGCGTGGCCCTGGCCGGGGACTACATGAGCGCGGCGTCCTTTCTGGGCATCGCCGGGTTGGTCTCCCTCAAGGGTTATGACGGATTGATCTATTCCATCGGATTTCTGGTCGGCTGGCCGATCATCATGTTTCTCATCGCCGAGCCCCTGCGCAATCTGGGCAAGTACACCTTCGCCGACGTGGTCGCCTACCGCCTGAAGCAAAAGCCCATCCGTGTGGCCGCGTCCTGCGGGTCCCTCATGACAGTGGCCTTTTATCTCATCGCGCAGATGGTCGGCTCGGGGTCCCTGGTCAAGCTCATGTTCGGCCTGCCCTACGAGACCGCCGTCATCGTGGTCGGCGTGATCATGATCGCCTACGTTCTCTTCGGCGGCATGCTGGCCACGACCTGGGTCCAGATCATCAAGGCCGTGCTCCTCCTGGCCGGGGCGTCCATTGTGGTTTTCCTGGTCCTGGCTCGGTTTGATTTCAGCCCCATCGCCCTCTTCGACGCGGCCGCCGCCAAATATGGGGACAAAGTCCTTGCGCCCGGCGGGCTGGTTTCCAATCCCTGGGACGCCGTGTCCCTGGGTATCGCCCTCATGTTCGGCACGGCCGGCCTGCCGCACATTCTGATGCGCTTCTACACCGTGCCCGACGCCAAGGAGGCGCGCAAATCCGTGTTCTACGCCACGGGCCTGATCTCCTATTTTTACATCCTGACATTCTTCATCGGCTTCGGGGCCATGGTTCTGGTCGGTCAGGACGTCATCG
>CAYLNA010000442.1:0-1891 GCA_964384665.1 uncultured Desulfovibrionaceae bacterium
CTCGCGCCTTGAGCAGGGCCGCGATGGATGCGGCCGCCAGTCCTTTCCCCAGGGAGGAAAGCACCCCGCCGGTGACAAAAATAAATTTGGTATGCATCACTGCCTCATACGCCTGATGGTTGTCGATCCGTGTCCGCATCCCATTGTCCGAGGATGCCGCGCTCCACAAAATAAACGGGCCACCAGTCGGCAGCCCGGGAAGGGGGCAAATTCATGCCCATGGGCTCCTTAGGCAGTGGCCTTCCCGCTTGTCAAGCGGCCCTCGACTCTCCGCGAACACCCTCTGGTCCATAGCAGAAAGGACGTGGACTGCAAACAGGCCGGATGGGCAATTTCGGACTTGCGTGGCTCCTAGTTGGCTTGTAATGGGCTCTTACTTCAAAAACAGCGCGGCGGAAACGTCGTTTCGGAGGGATGATGGCTCAGGTCAAGACGCTTGTGATCACCGGCTACGGAACCAACTGCGAACGGGAATGCGCCTTTGCGGCGGATCAGGCCGGATCGGATCAGACCACCATCGCCTATTTCTCCGATTTGACGGCGGACAAGGTCGCGCTGGCCGACCATAATTTTCTGATCCTGCCCGGCGGCTTTCTGGACGGCGACGATCTGGGCTCGGCCCAGGCCGCAGCCTTGCGCTGGCGCTACATGCGCACCAAGAGCGGCAAGTCCCTCATGGAGGAACTGCGGACTTTTCTGGACGCGGGGAGCTTGATCCTGGGCATCTGCAACGGATTTCAGCTTTTGGTGAAGCTGGGGCTCTTGCCAGCCATGGACGGAGCCTATTTCACGCGCCAAGTTTCCTTGAGCCATAATGATTCCGCGAAATACGAAGACCGCTGGGTGACGCTCAAGATCAATCAGCAGTCTCCCTGCGTGTTCACCCGGGGCCTTGATTACCTCTATGTTCCCGTCCGTCATGGCGAGGGCAAGCTCGTGCCCGGGGACGAGACGACGCTGGCCCGCCTCGCGGCGCAGAATCTCATCGCCCTGCAGTATGTCGATCCGGCCACCAAGGAAGTGACCCAGGACTATCCGGCCAACCCCAACGGCTCTCCCCTGGGCATCGCCGGACTGACCGATCCCTCGGGCCGTATTCTGGGCCTCATGCCGCACCCCGAAGCCTATAACCACCCGACCAATCACCCCCGCTGGACCAGGGGCGAGACATCCACCTTGGGCACGGCCCTTCTGAAAGGCGGAATTGATTATTTGAAGTCGAGATAAGGGCTTTGCCGTTCCGGGCGCAAAGAGCATTGACATCGAACCCATGAGTTTCTACTGTGCGCCTTCCCCGAAGCAAGGCGTCGAGAACCAACAGCTTTGGGCGGTCCATATGCGCGCGGCGTTCCGTTTGGCCGAAAGGGCCGAGGCGAGGGGAGATGTCCCCGTCGGAGCGGTGGTCGTCAGTGCTTCCGGAGAGATCCTGGGACAAGGTGAAAACAGGACCATCGCCGAGAATGACCCCACGGCCCATGCCGAAATTCTGGCTCTGCGCGCCGCCGGAAAACGGGTCGGAAATCACCGCCTGACCGACGCGGTGCTCGTGGTGACCCTGGAACCCTGCATTATGTGTCTGGGCGCAGTGATCCAGGCCCGCTTGGCCGGAGTAGTTTTCGCCGCCACGGACCCCAAGGCCGGGTGTCTCGTTAGCCGCATGGAAGGGTTCCGGCTTCCGTGGAGCAACCACCATTTTTGGGTGCTCGGCGGAGTGCTCGCGGAAGAATGTGGCGCGAAGTTGAGCGCTTTCTTCCAAGCGCGTCGCCAGGAAAAGAAAATTTTGAAAAACATTGCGGAGAGGTAGCGAAGTCCGGTCGTAACGCGCCCGACTCGAAATCGGGTTACGGACTAATAATCCGTACGTGGGTTCAAATCCCACCCTCTCCGCCAA
>CAYLNA010000443.1:0-1887 GCA_964384665.1 uncultured Desulfovibrionaceae bacterium
AAACACGTGGCCATCCTCATGCGGAAGGCCTTTTTTATTCCATCCAAAAAATTCATGAGTTCAACACAACATACTCTCGCCATCATCGGTGTCGGCTGTCGGTTTCCAGGAAACGCCAATTCCCTGGAAGAATTGTGGCATCTCCTCCTGGACGGCCGTGATGCCGTGACCAGTTTGCCGTCCGAACGGTTCGACCTGGACCGTTTCACCCACCCGGACCGCAAGGCCCCTGGGCGGGCGTGCACGACCGCCGCCGGCGTGCTCGAGGATGTCACGGGCTTTGACGCCGCATTTTTCGGCATGTCCCCGGCCGAAGCCGAAAACCTCGATCCCCAACAGCGCCTCGTCCTGGAAATGACCTGGGAGGCCTTCGAGGATGCGGGCATTCCGCCCTCGACCGTGGCCGGATCGCGCACGGCGGTCTTCATCGGCGCGGCGTCCACGGACATGGGCGTGTGCCGGGCCGACGATCCCTGCGTCATGGGCCCCTATTCCATGACCGGCACGTCTCTGGGCATCATCGCCAACCGGGTGTCCTACCTGTTTGACCTGCATGGGCCGAGCATGACCATCGACACAGCCTGCTCATCCTCCCTCGTAGCTTTGCACCAGGCGTGCCGGGCCGTCTTGGACGATGACCTGCCCCTGGCCGTGGCCGGGGGCGTAAACATCCTGCTCAGCCCCTTTCCCTTCATCGGTTTCTCCAAGGCCCACATGCTGTCCAAGGATGGTCGCTGCAAGGTTTTCGACGCCTCGGGCAACGGCTATGTCCGGGCCGAGGGCGGAGGCGTCGTGCTCATCAAGCGCTTGGACCAGGCCCTGGCCGACGGAGACCGCATCCACGCCGTGATCCGGGCCACGGGCGTCAATTCCGACGGCCGGACCACGGGCATCGCCCTGCCCAACGGCGCGGCCCAAGCCGCCCTGCTTCGGTCCCTCTACACCGCGCACCACATCGACCCGACGCGACTGGCCTACGTCGAAGCCCACGGCACGGGCACGGCCGCCGGCGACCCCATCGAGACGGCGTCCATCGGCGAGGTCCTGGGACGCCCGCGCCCCACGGACCGCCCCCTGCCCGTGGGCTCGGTCAAGAGCAATCTGGGCCATCTGGAGACCGGATCGGGCATGGCCGGACTGATCAAGGCCCTGGGGGTCCTCCGGCACAAAACGATTCCGGCCAATCTGCATCTGAACACACCCAATCCGGCCATTGATTTTTCCGGTCTGAACCTCACCGTTCCAACCACGGCCACGCCGCTGCCACGGACCGACGGACCGGCCCTGGTCGGCGTCAACTCTTTTGGCTTTGGCGGGACCAACGCCCATGTCATCCTGGAGGAAGCTCCGGCCCAGCCAAACACGGAAGAGCAGCGCCCGACCGCGTCAAACTGTCCGCCTCTGCTTCTCAGCGCCCGATCCCAGGCCAGTCTGGCCCGTCTGGCCGAGGCCCACGCACGGCTCCTGAGTCAGGCCCCGGCCCTGTCCGTCGCCGAGATGGCCGCCAACGCGGCCTGGCGGCGCGAACAATTGGATAGTCGGCTCATCGTCACGGCCACGGACAAGGCCGCCATGATCGAAGCCCTGACCGCCTTCGCCCGCGATCGGGAGCCCGTCGCCACCGACACGTTCCGCGTTCACCAGGGCGACGTGGCCTGCGCCCGGGGCGAAACGGTCTTCGTTTTTTCGGGCAACGGCTGCCAATGGGCCGGCATGGGTTCGGCTCTGCTGGACACGGACGAAGCCTTCACCCAGGCCATCGTCGAAATCGACACGCACCTCGCCCCCCAGCAAGGCTGGTCCGTGGCCGACAGGCTGCGCATGCCCGTCCAGGAATGGGGACTCGAACACACGGAAGTGGCCCAGCCCCTGCTCTTCGCTCTCCAG
>CAYLNA010000444.1:0-1861 GCA_964384665.1 uncultured Desulfovibrionaceae bacterium
CTGGATGATTTGAAAACGATCTGGCCCGTGTTCGGACTGGGCGCGGACTTCATCACCGGCTTTCCGGGCGAAACGGACGCGCACTTCGAGGAAACCCTGGACGTGGTCGCCCGCCTGCCCCTGACCTACGCCCACGTCTTTCCCTATTCCGAGCGCCCGGGCACGCCGGCCGCGACCTTCGCCCACGCCGTGCCCGGCCACCTGCGCCGCGAGCGGGCCAAACGGCTGCGCGAGGTCGTCGCCGAAAAACGGACCGCGTTTCTGCAAACCCTGACCGAGCGGGAGAGCATGACCGTCATTTTGGAAGACGACAACCACGGCGTGAACGAATTCTACGTGGATTGCCGGGTGGACGGCCCGGTCCGTCTGGCCCCACGGTCCATCGTCCGGGTCAGGGCCGTGGAGGTCCTGGCCTCGGGCCTCCTGACCAAGCCGCTGGGCCACGCCACGCAGTCCCCATCCACCACAACGATAGAGACATAGGCATGAGCACCCCTGCCATTCCCAAGCCAGCCAAGACCTTTTTATCCGTGCTGAGCGCGCGCTGGCCCGAATTCTGGCCCGCCCTGCGGCCCCGGCTGGAGGACCTGCTCGGCCCAGCGGACCACGAATCCGAGCCCATCCCCTTCACCCAGACCAGCTACTACGACGCGGAACTGGGCGCGCCCATCACCCGGCGCATCCTGTCCTTTGAAACGCCCCTGCCCATGGACCGCCTGGCCGAGATCAAGCTCGCGACCAACGCCCTGGAGCTGGAATGGACCCGGTCCGGACAGCGCCTCTTCAACCTCGATCCGGGCTACATCACCCAGGAGCGGTTGGTGTTGGCCACGGGCAAGAATTTTTCGCACCGGGTCTATCTCGGGCAGGGAATCTGGGCCGATCTGACCCTCATCTTCCACAAGGGAGACTGGTTCGATCTGCCCTGGACCTTTCCGGACTACGCGACTGCGGACATCAAGGCCCACCTGTCCCGCATCCGGGACATGTACAAGGCATCCCTCCAACGATCATGATCAACAAGGATATACCATGCCCAAAAGTATGACCGGCTACGGCCGGGCCAGCGCCCAGGAAGAAAATTGGACCCTGGCCTGGGAAGTGCGCAGCCTCAACAACCGCCACCTGGATCTGAAATGGAAGATTCCGCCAACCCTCCACGCCCACCAGAAAGCCTGGGAAAACGAAGTTCGGGCCGTGGCCAGTCGCGGCGGGGTCGAGTTGTTCCTGGGGCTGAAGATCACCAATCCGGAACTGCAGTCCGTGAGTCTGGACGCCACCCAGGCCGGAGCCATGCTCAAGGAGCTGGAAAGCCTGGCCACGGCGACGGGCGTCGCCTTCGCGCCGGATCTGAACCGCCTGCTGGCCATTCCGGCCCTGTGGAAGGACACGGGCGTCATCGATAATCCGGGGCTGGTGGCCAGTCTGACCGCAACCCTGGTCCTGGCCCTGGTCGATTGGGACGCGGCCCGCGTCCGCGAAGGCGCGGCCCTGGAAGAGGATCTGCGGACCCGCTTCGCCCGCCTGGGCGCGTTGGTGGAGGAAATCAAGGAACTGACCGTGCGCACGGCTCCCGAGCGTCTGGCCCAGATACGGGAACGCGTGGACAAGCTCCTGGCCGAAACCGGCGTGCAGATGGACGGCGACCGCCTCCTGCAGGAATTGGCCATGCTGGCGGACCGCATCGACGTGTCCGAGGAGCTGACCCGCCTGGAAATCCATTTGCGCGGTATCGACGACTATTTCAAGCAGACCGAACCGGTGGGCCGCAAGCTCGACTTCATGGTCCAGGAGTGCTTCCGCGAGATCAACACCTGCGGCAACAAATGCCAGAACATCCAGATCAGCCAGATAGTGGTCG
>CAYLNA010000445.1:0-1860 GCA_964384665.1 uncultured Desulfovibrionaceae bacterium
TTCATTGATTATTCCTCTGAAGGCTGCCCGGCCAGGGGCAAGCTGATGATGAACCGGGAACCGACGCCGGTTTCCGGAATCGGGCTCTCCACCGTGATCCTGCCATCGTGCCCGGCCAGGATGTGCCGGCAGATGGCCAGCCCCAGGCCCGTGCCCCCGATGGCGCTGTTGCGGTCCTTTTCCACGCGGTAGAACCGCTCGAAAATACGATCCCGATCCTCGGCCGGAATGCCCGGCCCGTTATCCTCGACGCAGATGTTCAGCATGGCGCCGGCCCGCCGGGACGAAACCCGGATGCGCGGAGCGTCCTCGGGCACGTACTTGACCGCGTTTTCCAGCACGTTGCGGAAAACCTGGACCACCTGCTCGAAATTGCCGCGCACGGCCGGACCGCCCTCGGCCACCTCGTTCACGAAATCGATCTCCCGGCGCAGGGGCTGACAGCTCTTCCAGGCCGAATACAGGGCCGAGAAGGGGTCCACGGCGACCATGTCCACCCGCTGCTTGCCGTGCTCCAGCTTGGAGAGCTGCAAGAGTTCGTCGAGCATGGTGTTCATGTGGTTGGCGTTGCGCAGGATCACTTCCAGGAAGGACTTGGTTTGCTCCGGATCATAGCGGTCAATGCCGACCAGGGTTTCGGCGTAGCCCTTGATGGAGGTCAGGGGCGTGCGCAGTTCGTGGGACACGTTGGCCACGAAATCACGGCGGATGCGCTCGACCTTCTTGATCTCGGTGATGTCGTGAAAAACCATGATCGCGCCGAGTTCCGCGTCGCCCTTGATGGGCACGATGGACACGTCGAAGACCCGGCCGTCGTGCAGGGACACGCACAGGTTGACCTGGGAAAAATCCCCGGCCTGACGTTTGTCCAGGGCCGCGTCGCAGCCCTCCTGGAGTTCGCGGATGAGCGACATTTCCATGGGCTTCTTGCCGGCGAAGGTCGACAGGCCCGGAAAAATCTCCTGGGCCGCGTAATTGCCGCGCAGGATGTGTCCCCGGCCATCGAGGACGATGACTCCGGCCTTCATGCCGTTCAGCACGGCCTCGCCCTCCATCTTCTGCTTGGTGATGACCCGCATGTTTGCCTCGATGCGTTCGGCCATGTTGTTGAAGGCCGAGACCAGCGGGGCCAGCTCCGTGCTCGGGGAGACGCGGATGCGCTTGCCGGTTTCGCCCTGGCCGATGGACACGGCGGCCTGGGCCACGCTGGCGATGGCCTGGGCCACCTGGCGCGAGGCCAGGGAAACCAGGCCAAAGGCGACGAGGACGCTCAGGGCGTAGATCCACCCGACGCCTCCGGTCAGGCGATCCAGGGAATCGCGGACCATGGTCTGGGCGCGGGCGATGCGCAGGACGCCGGCCGGGAGCACGCCCTGCCCGTCCGACCGCCGGGCCGCGTAGAGCAATTCCTGACTCAGGGTGTCGCTGTAGCGCATGCTCACGCCCAGCCCGCCGCGTAGGGCTTCGACGACTTCCGGCCGCGCGGCGTGGTTCTCCAACTGCCCGACCTGCTCCAGGGACACGCCGGAATCGAGCAGGACCCGCCCCGCTTCCGAGATGTAGGTGACGCGGATGTTCATGCGCGCCGCCAGGTCGCGCAGGGCGTGATCGACCTCGTTCCTGCTTTCGGCGCGCAGGGAGGTCAGCATCCAGTCCACGCTCCGCAGATCCCGGTCGACATTCTCGCGGGCTTCCTGGGTGATGACCGCGGTCAGATGCTGGTCGAGATAATAGGCCGGCAACCCCAGGGCCAGGAGCATGATGGCGGCGAAAGCCGTCATCAGCCGCGCCCGCAACGAAAAGGTGGTGATGGTCATGAATCCGCCTGATTTTCACGTTTCATGCGGTAGCCGATGCCCC
>CAYLNA010000446.1:0-1856 GCA_964384665.1 uncultured Desulfovibrionaceae bacterium
GTTACCGGCTCGGTCCGGCCGACCACGACCACCCGGCCCAGTTCGCGGGCCGCGAACGTGCCGTCCGTGGCGTCCAGCACGGCTTGGGAGACCATGGTGTAGGTCCCGAACTGTTTGTTGATGCCTTCCAGGCGGGCGGCCAGATTCACGGCGTCGCCGAGCATGGTGTAGTCGAACCGCGCGTGGGAGCCCATGTTGCCGACCACGGCCGGGCCGGTGTTGAGGCCAATGCGCATGAACAGGTCACGGCCGACGCGCGCGCGGAAGGCCGGGCGCAGTTCGGCCAGTTTGTCCTGGCAGCGCAGGGCCGCGCGCAGGGCCCGGCTGGCGTGGTCGGGCTGGTCCAGGGGCGCGTTCCAGAAGGCGATGATGGCGTCGCCCTCGTATTTGTCCACGGTTCCGCCCTCATCCATGATGATGTCGGTCATGGCCGTGAGGTACTCGTTCAGGAGCTGGGTCAGTTCCTCCGGGGAGAGGCCCTCGGACAGGCTGGTGAAGCCCTGCAGGTCCGAGAAAAAGATGGACAGCACGCGGCGCTCCCCGCCCAGGCGCATCCGCTCCGGATGGCGCAGCAATTCCTCGATGACCACCGGGCTCAGATACTGCTTGAAGGCCGACTTGATGAACCGCTTCTGACGGCCCTCGGTGGCGTAGCCCAGCAGGATGGACGCGCCCAGGGCCAGGACGGTGGCCGCTTCCGGGAGGAGCAGGGGCGCGTTGTACCCGGCCAGATAGGCCCCGCAGCTCGCGGCCACGGGCAGGGGTAAAAAAACGACCACGGAGCCCAGGGCCGAAAGGGTGCTCGCGCCCAGGGAACAGCACAGGGCCGCGCCCAGGGCCAAAACCACGGTCAGGGCCAAGCTGGCGGCCAGGGGCGCGTCGCGCAGAAAATCCCCGGCCAGGATGTTGCCCAGGGTCTGGGCGTGGATCTCGACCCCGGAATAGACCCCGGAAATGGGCGCGGGCCGCAGATCGAACAGGCCGGGCGCGGAAAAGCCGAACAGCACATAGGCGTCGCGGAATGCCGCCGGGTCGATGTCCGGGGTCTGGCCTTCCCGCAGGAGCAATTCACTGCGGATGATGGCCGCCGCGCTGTGGATTTCATAGGTCCCGGCCGGGGTATGGAAATTGATCAGGGCCTGGCCGTCGCCATCCAGGGGCAGCAGGCGGCCGTCCAGGCGCGGGCCTCGGTCCGTCGCCTCGATCCGCGCTCCCGGATGGGCGGCCAGATAGCCGGCCAGGGCCAGGGACGGCACGGCGCGGCCGTCAAACAGCCCGAACAGCCCGATGCGGCGGTAAACCCCGTCCGGGTCCGGGTCCTGATGGACATTGCCCAGGCCCGCCGCGCGCCGGGCCAGTTCCGGGACGGGAAAGCTGGCCCTGGGCAGGCTCACGCGGACGCGGGCCGTGTCGTCCAAGGCGGCGGACAGGCTGTCCGGCAGGGCCGCCAGGGGCGCGCCCTCGGGCCAGGTCAGGGCGTCGCCCGTTTCCCGGCCCAGAAACACGGGCAGGACCATGCGCCCGAACTCCTCCCCGGCCCGGCCCAAGGTCTGGTCGTCGGCCACGCCGTAGCTGGACGGCTCGGTGTAGAGCACGTCGAAGGCCACGCTGGCGGCTCCGGCCCGGCGGCAGAAATCGAGAATCACGGCGTACATCTCGCGCGGCCAGGGCCAGGACAGGCCGTTTTCGCGCGCGGCCCAGTCCAGACTGGCCTGATCGAGCATGATGACCCGGATGGGCGGCGCATCTGGATAAGGGCCGGCCAAAAGCCGGGACCGCCAGTCAAAAGTGCGGGCCTCGAAGGAATCGAGCATTCCGGCCCCGAACAGCCCCCAGGCCAAAACAATACCGATGGC
>CAYLNA010000447.1:0-1844 GCA_964384665.1 uncultured Desulfovibrionaceae bacterium
GGGGTCAACAACCACATGGGCTCGAAACTGACCCAGGACAAAAAGGCCATGCGCACCGTGCTGGCCCATCTCAAGGGACGCGGCAAATTCTTCGTGGACAGCCTGACGACGCCCAAGAGCTGCGTCGCCGCGGTCAGCTCCAGCCTGGGCATGCGTTATTACCGGCGCCACATTTTCCTCGACAACACGGCTGCGGAACAGGCCATTCTCCTGCAACTCAAGAAGGCGGAAGCCCTGGCCAGAAAGAACGGCGTCGCCGTCGCCATCGGGCATCCCTATCCGGCCACCCTGGCCGCTCTCGAAGCCTGGGCCGAGAAACGCGACCGGGAAATCATCATCTGTAAAATGCAGGATATTTGACAATAAATGTTTTTTTTATAACAGCTCAAACACTGGCCGCATCTACCTCTCGTTCCCCAAGGAGCCCGCATGGAATCCATTGACGCCTCATCGTGCGTGAGCATTCTGCACGACATTTCCAAGGGACTGTCGCAACGGACCAGCATCCACAAAACTCTGGAAGAACTGTGCGGGCATGTGGAAAATTTTTTCACGCCCAGGCACTTGGCATTCCTCCTGGTCGAACCCGAGAGCGGCGACCTGACCTTCTCCCTGGTGTCCGGAGACAAGGCGGGCATGATTTCCGGAAAAAAACTGCGCAAGGGCCGGGGCATCGCGGGCTGGGTCGCGGAAACGGGCGAATCCCTGCTCATCGCCGACACGGCCAGCGATCCGCGTTTCCAGTCCCAATTCCTGACCGTCAAGACCCAGGGCAGTTTCTCCATCATGGCCGTTCCCCTCAAGAGCGGCGACCTGGTCTATGGCGTGCTCGAACTGTTCGACAGCACCACGGGCGCGCACTACGCCGAGGAAGACCTGCGCGCCCTGGCCGCCATCGCGGACATCACCAGCGTGGCCATCGAGCGGGCCTACTATTTCCAAGCCATGAAACGCATGGCCGAGACGGACCCCCTCACGGGCCTGCCCAACCGCCGCATCTTCGAGCGCTACCTGGAGCGGGAGATCGAGGTCTGCAAACGCTACGGCACCCCATCCACGGTCCTGCTCCTGACCCTCAAGGACTTGCGCGAACTGAACGACGTCCACGGCGTGGCCACCGCCGACGCGATCCTGCAAGCCATGGCCGCCATCGTGTCCGAGGACGTGCGCAAGGTCGACGTGACCTGCCGCATCGCGGCCAACAAATTCGCGGTGGTCATGCCCAACACCGCCAAGAAGCACGCCGCCGAGGTCGCGCGGCGCGTGAACCTCGCGATCGAACACCAAAGCAGCATCCGCAAGCTTCCACCCTTCACCGTGGACCTGGAAGTCCGCACCGGAACCCAGGACGACATCACGCCCTTGCTGGGCATCGCGGTGCTGAACACCGCCGGGACTCAGGGCTTTCGCAAGTTCCGCAACGTGGCGGGCAACATCTTCCAGCTCCTGACCGAGGAAAAACAGGCCCAGGAACGCCGCAAATATTACCGTAAGGACGTGCAGTTGGCGGGCCGCTTCGACAATCCCGAGACCGGCGCATCCGGTGACATCCTGGTCGAAAACGTGTCCCTCAACGGCGTCGGCTTCACCGCCCTGCTCACCCCGACCCTGGCCAAGAACGATCTGATCCGGATCTGGTTTCGCCTGGATGACGCCCGCAACACGGAAATCGCCCGCGTGGTCCGGGTCCGCTATCTGAAGGACCGCTACGTCGGCGTCCAGTTCGCGGATCAGAAAAGCTACGACGGCGACCTCGGTTTTTACCTGATGCGCTGACCCCGCCGCGCATCAAACATGAAAAAAGGCGGACCAGGCGGCCCGCCTTTTTTCATGGCGAAGGATCA
>CAYLNA010000448.1:0-1843 GCA_964384665.1 uncultured Desulfovibrionaceae bacterium
CTGGCCCTGGCCCTGGCCCAGCACCTGCGCCAGCATCTCGCGCCCGGCGGGCTTCTGTTCCTGGGCCGGGATTTGCCGGGCCTGTCCGGATTCCTGCGGGTCGGGCCGGCGGTCTATCAGACGCGATAACCGCCTGATTTCATCCGCCAAGATTTACTCCCCCGCGAAAATAGCATACGTATCCGGCCATTCCGATCACGCTGAACAGACGGGAGCGTTCGTGGAGAATTCGAAAATTGGCATCCTGATCGTCGATGACTCGGCCCTGGTCCGCCAGGTCCTGACGGATATCTATTCCTCGGACCCGGAGATCGAGGTCATCGGCGTGGCCGGGGACCCCTACGCCGCCGCCGAGATCATGCGCGAGGTCATCCCGGACGTGATCTCCCTGGACGTGGAAATGCCACGCATGGACGGGATCACCTTTCTGAAGAAGATCATGACCCAACACCCGCTCCCGGTCATCGTCTGCTCGACCCTGACCGAAAAAAACGCCGAAACGACCATGAAGGCCCTGGAATACGGCGCGGTGTCCATCATCCAGAAGCCCAAGGTCGGCACCAAACAGTTCATGGAGGAATCGCGGATCATGCTCTGCGACGAGGTCAAGGCCGCGGCCAAGGCCAAGGTCCACGCCTATGTCCCGCCCATGAAGGTCAGCCAGAAGCTCTCGGCCGACGCCATCCTGCCCAAGCCGCCGTCCAACGCCATGGTCCAGACCACGGAAAAGGTCATCGTGGTCGGGGCCTCCACCGGCGGCACCGAGGCCCTGCTCACCCTGCTCCAGGCCATGCCCCTGGACTGTCCGGGCATTGTCGTGGTCCAGCACATGCCGGAAAAATTCACGGCCGCCTTCGCCCAGCGCCTGAACACCCTGTGCGACATCGAGGTCAAGGAGGCCGAAGACGGGGACTCGGTGCTGCGCGGGCACGCCCTCATCGCGCCGGGCAACCGGCACATGCTCCTCAAACGCAGCGGGGCCCGCTATTATGTGCAGATCAAGGACGGGCCGCTGGTCTCCCGACACCGTCCGTCGGTGGACGTGCTCTTCCGCTCGGCGGCGCGCTACGCGGGCAAGAACGCCGTGGGCGTGATCATGACCGGCATGGGCGACGACGGGGCCAAGGCCATGCTCGAAATGCACGAGGCCGGAGCCGTGACCGTGGCCCAGGACGAAGCGTCCTGCGTGGTCTTCGGCATGCCCGGCGAGGCCGTCAAGCTCGGCGGGGTGGACAAGATCGTTCCCCTGAACCAGATCGCACCTCTGGTCCTGGGCCTGTGTCGGAACTGACCCCAAAGCGGAGTCGCCCCGGTTCGGCCCTACAACAGGCCGAGTTTATTCAACTCCTCCAGGATTTTACCCCGCTCGATCGGCTTGACCAGATAGGCCGAGGCTCCGCCGCGATAAAACGACTGGGTCACGTTCTTCACGTCGTCCAGGGCGCTGGTCATGATCACCTTCACCTCCCGGGACGAGGGCACGCCGCGCTCCCGTTCCTTGTCGCGGATGATTTTCAGCGCCTCGTGACCGCTCATGTTCGGCATCATGATGTCCAGAAACATCACGTCATACGGGGTCCCCGCCTCCCAGGCCAGATCAAAGGCCTTGATCGCCTCCACCCCGTCCACGGCCACGTCGCATTCGCCATGTTCGAGCAACAAACGATGCATGACCTTGCGGCCAACAAAATCATCTTCAACAATCAAGATTCGCATTCCCACCTCGTTTCAAAATCCAAGTATGCGCGCCATCCCGACCCAGGGCCGGTCAGCGCGATGGGGCCATGATTATTCCATTTCTAAATCTAAAGAGCATTTATGATCCACGGCCAAGCCACGATTG
>CAYLNA010000449.1:0-1843 GCA_964384665.1 uncultured Desulfovibrionaceae bacterium
CGTGCCCCAAGACGCGGGTGGAGGCAAGGCAAAGGTTTGTCTTACAAGGGGAAACGGGTGAATCGGGTGCGCGGTTTGTAGGGGCGATTCGCGAATCGCCCGACCGGCGGTCGCCCGATTTATGGGTTTGCCGTTTGATTGGGTGACGAGAACCGACGCCCCGGTTGCGTGGCGGCGTATGGTTGTAGGGGCGATTCGCGAATCGCCCCTACGGGGGGATCAGATCGTGGGTGGTCACGGAGAAGGGCGACCGGCGGCGCGGCTAGAGCACCGGCGGCGTGATCTCGCCCGAGGCGACCATGCGTTCGATCTGTTCCACGTCCTTGTCACCGCGTCCGGACAGGTTGACGATGATGATGGTTTCCGGGGAAAGCGCGGGCGCGATGCGCAGGGCGTGGGCCAGGGCATGGGAGGATTCCAGGGCCGGGATGATGCCTTCGGTGCGCGAGAGCAGGAAGAAGGCGTCCAGGGCCTCCTGGTCGCTGGCGTAAACGTACTCGGCCCGGCCTGTGTCCTTGAGGTGGGCGTGCTCCGGGCCTACGCTCGGGTAGTCCAGACCGGCGGAAATGGAATAGACTTCGGCCGGCTCGCCGGCCTGGTCCTTGAGCATGTAGGAATTGAAGCCGTGCATGACGCCTGGTTCGCCCAGGCACAGGGTGGCGGCGTGCTGGCCGTAGTCCAGGCTCCGTCCCGCCGGTTCCACGCCGACGAGCTTCACGGATGTTTCGGGTGTGAACTCGGTGAAAAGCCCCATGGCGTTGGACCCGCCGCCCACGCAGGCGATGCAGTAATCCGGCAGCCGGCCCTCGGCCTCAAGGATCTGGGCCTTGGCCTCGCGGCCGACAATGGACTGAAATTCACGCACCATGAGCGGATACGGGTGCGGTCCCACGGCTGAGCCGAGCAGATAGAACGTGTTCTGGGCATCCTGGACCCAGGCCATGAGGGCCTCGTCCACGGCTTCCTTCAGGGTCTTTTGGCCGCTTTCGGCCGGCACGACCTTCGCGCCCATCATCTGCATGCGGAAGACGTTCAGCTTCTGGCGCTCCACGTCCACCGCGCCCATGTGGATGGTGCATTCCATGCCCATCAGCGCCGCCGTGGCCGCTGTGGCCACGCCGTGCTGGCCGGCCCCGGTTTCGGCGATGATCTTTTTCTTACCCATGCGTTTGGCCAGCAGGATTTGGCCGATGGTGTTGTTGACCTTGTGCGCGCCGAGGTGGTTCAGGTCTTCACGCTTGAGGTAGATTTTGGCTCCGCCGCAGCGTCTGGTCAGATTGGCGCAGAAATAAAGCGGATTGGGCCGGCCGTTGTACTGGCGCTGGTAGTAGTCGTATTCGCTCAAAAAATCCGGATCGCGGCGGTAGCGCTCGAAGGCCTGGGCCAGCTCGTTCAGGATGTCCTTGATGGGCTCGGGCACATACTGGCCGCCATACGCGCCAAAGAATCCGTCGGCTGTGGGCATGGTCATGGTCGTTCCTCCTTGTGATTCAGGCTAAAAAAAACCGCGGTCAGTGGGTGCACTGCCGCGGTCGGTTTCCTGGTATTTCGGATAAGGTTCAGGCCAAGACGCATTCCACGGCATGTTCGTCATGCCGCCACCACAAACAGGAGAAGGAATCGGTCTTGGTGTTCATGGGCAGGGCAGTTGCCCGTGGACGTGCAGGTTTGTCAAGCGATAATCGATGGATTCGAGGCCGGGCACGGGCTGCGGAGGGTGGCGCTCGCGTTGCCGACCCGTGATTGACCTGTCTCCGAAAGTACGAAAACATCCGGCCTTCACCATTCTTTCAACGCAGCAAGGGCGGTTCATGGTCGGACTTCTGGAGATTCGGGATTCGGT
>CAYLNA010000450.1:0-1839 GCA_964384665.1 uncultured Desulfovibrionaceae bacterium
TTATTTGTGCCCGCCGCCGAGATAGGCGTTTTGGACCTGTTCGTTGGAGAGCAGGGCGGCGGCCGTGTCCGCGAGGACGATATTCCCCACCTCCATGACATAGCCGCGGTCGGCCAGTTTCAAGGCGGCCTTGGCATTCTGTTCGACCAGGATCACGGTCACGCCGGATTTGTTGATTTCCCGCACGGTGTCGAAGATGGATTTGACCAGGATCGGGGCCAGGCCGAGACTGGGCTCGTCCAGGAGCAGGATTTTGGGGTTGGCCATGAGGGCGCGGCCGATGGCCAGCATCTGCTGTTCGCCGCCGCTCAACGTGCCCGAGAGCTGCTTGCGCCGCTCTTCCAGGCGCGGGAAGAGTTCATAGATCCATTTCCGGCTCTTGGCGATGCGTTCGGTGTTGGTGGACGTGAACGCGCCCAGCATCAGGTTCTCCTCCACCGTGAGGGTGGTGAAGACGCGGCGGCCCTCGGGGCTCTGGGTGATCTTGAGTTTGACGATCTCATGGGCCGGCAGTTTGTGCAGCGGGATGTCCTGGAACATGACGCCGCCGCCAGTAATCTGGACCAGGCCGCTGATGGCGTTCAGGGTCGTGGATTTGCCCGCGCCATTGGCGCCGAGGATGGTCACGATCTCCCCTTCCTCCACCTCCAGGTTGATGCCGTGCAGGGCCTCGACATTGCCATATTTGACACGCAGGTCTTCGATTTTGAGCAACATGACGGAAATCCCTTATTCGGAGTCGGCGCCGAGATAGGCCTCGATGACGCGCGGATTGACCTGGATTTCGGCCGGGGCGCCGGAGGCGATCTTGCCGCCGTGCTCCAGCACGACCAGGGACGAACAGACCCGCATGACCAGGCCCATGTCGTGCTCGATGAGGAGCACGGTGATGCCGCGATCCTGGATCTCGCGGATGAGCCGGATCAGGTCCTGGGTTTCCTGGTCGTTCATGCCGCCGGCCGGTTCGTCGAGGACGATCAGTTTGGGCTTGGTGGCCAGGGCGCGCGCGATTTCGAGCAGGCGTTGGTTGCCGTAGGACAGGTTTTTGGCCTTGTTCTGCCATTCATGGTCCAGGCCCACGAATTCCAGCTCGGACATGGCCTGACGCAGGGCCGCGTCTTCCTCCCGGCGCTGGCTCGGGGTGCGGAGCATGGCGGCCAGGGCGCCGGAGCGCATCCGGCAATGGCAGCCGGCCAGAACGTTTTCGAGCACGCTCATGTTCTGGAAGAGGCGGATGGTCTGGAAGGTCCGGGCGATGCCACTTTCGACGATGGTGTGCGTGGGCCGGCCAACCAGATTCGCGCCGTCGAAGAGGACCGTGCCCGTGTTGGGCTGGTAGTTGCCGGTGATCAGGTTGAAGACCGTGGTTTTGCCCGCGCCGTTGGGGCCGATGAGACCGACGATGCTGCCGCGTTCCACCTCGAAGCTGACGTCGTTGACGGCCATGAGCCCGCCAAAGGACTTGGTCAGGTTTTCCACGCGCAGCAGGGTCATCGGGCGCCTCCGGTCGGAACGATTTTGCTCAGGACATAGCGCTTGGGGCCAGGCGGGAGCAGGCCCTGGTTGCGGAAGATCATCATCAGGACCATGGCCGCGCCGAAGACGAGCATGCGGTATTCGGCCAGGCCGCGAAAGAGTTCCGGCAGTCCGACCAGAAGGAACGCACCCAGGATGACGCCGGGGATGCTGCCCGATCCGCCGAGGATGACGATGGTGAAGAGGATGACGGATTCGGCGAAGGAAAAGGATTCCGGGGCGATGATGGTCATCTTGGCGGCGTAGACGGTTCCGCACATGCCGGCCCAGACCGCGCCGATGACAAAGGCCACCAGCTTGTGG
>CAYLNA010000451.1:0-1835 GCA_964384665.1 uncultured Desulfovibrionaceae bacterium
GGACATCACCGAGCGAATGCGCCTGGACCGGGAACTGGCCTCCTACCGGGATCATCTCGAAGAGCTGGTCGACGCGCGCACCGCCGAACTGCGCCGGGAAATCGCGGAACGCGAACGGGTGCAGGAAGCCCTGCTCCACGCCAAGGACGCGGCCGAGGCGGCCAACCTGGCCAAAAGCGTGTTTTTGGCCAACATGAGCCACGAGCTGCGCACGCCCCTGAACGCGGTCCTCGGGTTCACCCAGATCCTGCGCAACACGCCGGGTCTCAATGAAAACCAGAAAGGCAGCCTGGACATCATCCTGCGCAGCGGCGAACATCTGCTCGGCCTGATCAACGACGTGCTGGACATCTCCCGGATCGAGGCCGGTCAGATCCGGATCGAGGAGGCGACCTTCGACCTGCGCGACACCTTGCAGGCCGTGGCGGACATGACCCACGCCCGGGCCAAGGACAAGGACCTCCAGTTCATCATGGATCTGGATCCGTCCCTGCCCCGGCGCATCAAGGGCGACGAAAAACGCCTCAAGCAGGTCCTCCTGAACCTGACCGGAAACGCCGTGAAATTCACCGAGGAGGGCGGACTGTCCTTGCGCGCCCGCGCCGACGCCGAACGCCTGCATTTCGAGGTGGAGGACACCGGCCCCGGCATCGCGGCGGATTTGCTGCCCAGGCTCTTCGGCCGCTTCGAGCAGGGCGAGGGCGGAAGGAAAGAAGGCGCGGGCCTTGGCCTGTACATCACGCGCAAGCTCGTGACCATGATGGGCGGAACGATCTCGGTCCGCACCGAGCCGGGACGGGGGTCCATCTTCACCTTTTCCGTGCGCCACGTCCCGACCGAGGAAACCCAGCCCGCGCCGCCGCGATCCAGGCGCTTTGTCACCGGGCTGGCGGCCGGCCAGCCTCCGGTGCGCGTCCTGATCGTGGAGGACACCCGTGAAAGCAGGGCCTTGCTGCGGACCATGCTCGAACTTGCGGGCATCGAGGTCCACGAGGCCGAAAACGGCCGGGAAGGCCTGCGCCTGTTCCAGGAATGGAAGCCCGACCTGGTGCTGATGGACATGCGCATGCCGGTCATGGACGGATACGAGGCCATCCGGCGCATCAAGGCCACGGACCAGGGAAAGAAGACCCCGGTCATCGCCATCACGGCCAGCGCCTTCGAGGAAGACCGCCAAAAAGTCCTGGCCACGGGCGCCGACGAGTTCATGCGCAAGCCCGTTGTCGCGGCGGAGTTGTTCGAAAAAATCCGGGGCCAATTGGGCCTTGTCTATCTCTATTCCGAGGAAGAAACCGCGCCCGAACCCCTGGACCGGGCGACGGCCAAGGAAAAGTCCGGACGGCTCTCGCGGGACCTGGCCGCCAAGCTCGGCCGAGCCCTGGCCATCCTGGATCTGCGGACATTCAAGGACCTTCTGCCCGAGGTCGCGGCGCAGTCGCCCGAACTCGCGGAAGAATTGCGACGTCGCGCCGATGGATACGAAATCGCCGCGCTGACGAACATTTTGGAGGAAACACGATGAGCATCCCCTCGGCCCCAGCCACCCCAGGCGTCATCATGGTCGTCGACGACGTGCCCGAAAATCTCAAACAGTTGTGCGAGATGCTGGAACGGGGCGGCTACCGGGTCATGCCGGCCCAGGACGGCTTCATGGCCCTGCGCGCGGCCGAGGCCGTGACGCCGGATCTGATCCTGCTCGACATCCGCATGCCGGAATTGGACGGGTTCGAGGTCTGCACCAGGCTGAAGCACGATCCGGCGCTCCGGGACGTTCCGGTGATCTTCATCAGCGCCCTGGGGGACGCGGCGGACAAGATGCGCGCCTTCGCCGCCGG
>CAYLNA010000452.1:0-1815 GCA_964384665.1 uncultured Desulfovibrionaceae bacterium
CCAGCTCGGCTTCCAGCACTTCCAGGCGGGCGGCCTCGGCCGCGATGACGGTGTGATCGCTGGAGTAGAATTCGGGGTCGTTCATCCGTTCCTGGACTTGAGCGATATCCCCTTCCAGGGCCTCGATGCGCTCGGGCAAGGCTTCCAGCTCGCGCGTTTCCTTGTAGGTCAACTTACGGGCCTTGGGCGCCTTGACCCGCTCGACCTTGGGCAGGGCGGGCGCGGCGTCCTCGACGGCCGGGCGCTGGGTCAGCCAGTCGTCGTAACCGCCGGCGTATTCGACCACGCGGCCATTGTCTTCAAAGACAAAGCAGGACGTGACCGTGTTGTTCAGGAACTCGCGATCGTGGCTGACCACGAGCACGGTCCCGGAAAATTCGCCGATGAGTTCTTCCAGAAGTTCCAGGGTTTCCTGATCCAGGTCGTTGGTCGGTTCGTCCAGGACCAGCACGTTGCAGGGCCGGGTGAAGAGCTTGGCCAGGAGCAAACGGTTGCGCTCGCCTCCGGACAGGACGCTGACGGCGGTCTGGGCCCGTTCCGGCGTGAAGAGAAAATCCTTCAGATAGCCGATGACGTGGCGGCGGTTGTCGTTGACGTCGATAAACTCCGCTCCCTCGCCGACAATGTCGCGGGCGGTCTTGGTTTCGTCCAGGATGGAGCGCATCTGGTCCGAATAGGCCACTTCCAGCTTGGTCCCCTGCCGGACCGTCCCGGCCTGGGGTTCCAGATCGCCCAGGAGGAGCTTCAGCAGCGTGGTCTTGCCCGCGCCGTTGGGGCCGACAATGCCGATCTTGTCCCCGCGCATGACGTTGCAGGAAAAATCGCGGATGATTGGCCGACCCGCCCAGGCAAAGGACACGTTCTTCACCTCCAGAACCAGGGTCCCGCTTTTGCTGGCCTCCTGGATCTGCATGGACACGTTGCCGGTGCGCTCGCGGCGCTGGCGGCGTTCCTCGCGCATGGCCTTGAGCGCCCGCACCCGGCCTTCGTTGCGGGTCCGCCGGGCCTTGACGCCCTGCCGGATCCAGACTTCCTCTTCCTTCAGCTTCTGGTCGAACCGCCGCCACAAGGCGTCTTCCGTGGCCAGGACGTCGGCCTTGCGCTTCAGGAAGGTGTCGTAGTCGCAGGCCCAGTCCACCAGATTGCCCCGATCCAGTTCCAGGATACGGTTGGCGACCTGGCGCAGGAACATACGGTCATGGGTGACGAAAAAGAGGGTCCGGACCTGCTTGACCAAGAATTCTTCCAGCCAGCGGATGGAGGCGATGTCCAGATGGTTGGTGGGCTCGTCCAAAAAAAGGATGTCCGGATCTCCGGCCAGGGCGCGGGCCAGGAGGGTCTTGCGCTTCACGCCGCCGGAGAGGCTGGCGAAATCCACGTCCGGGTCCAGATCGAGGTGGGTGATGACCGTATCGATCTTCTGGGTCACGCTCCAGGCCCCCTGCTCGTCGAGCATGCGGTGGGCCTTGGCGACCAGGGCCGGGTCCACGACAATCCCGGGGCTCGATTCATAGCGCAGGGCCGCCAGGCACAGCCCGGCCTCGCCCGCGCCGGCGGCCACGACCTGATAGACCGTGCCGCGCAGATCGGCGGGCACTTCCTGGGGCAGGGAGGCGATGGTCAGGTCCTTGGCCCAGCGCACCTCGCCGGAATCGGCGGTGAACTCGCGGGCCAGGATGCGCATCAGGGTGGACTTGCCTTCGCCGTTGCGCCCCAAAAGGCAGATGCGCTCGCCTTCATGAATCTGCAGGCTGATATCGTCCAGAAGGAGCGGGCCGGAAAACGACAGGGAGAGATTGCTTGCGCTGATGAGTG
>CAYLNA010000453.1:0-1806 GCA_964384665.1 uncultured Desulfovibrionaceae bacterium
CCGCCGTCTTCATGGCGATGGCGTTGATCTCGTCCACGGATTGGCTGATCTGTCCGGTGGTCCTGGCTTGCTCGTCCGCCGCGTTGGCGATGGCCTGGATCTGCGTGCTGGACGTATCCGCTCCGCGCAGGATGGACTGTAGGATGTCGCCGGACTGACCGGACAGGGCGCTCGTCTTGCGGATATTTTCGACCGCCCGGTCCATGGAGGCGATGTTGGTCGAGGCCACGGTCTGAATTTCGCGGATGGAGGACCCGACTTCCTTGGTCGCCTGCATGGTCTTTTCCGCCAGCTTGCGGACCTCGTCCGCGACCACGGCGAAACCACGACCGGCGTCCCCGGCCCGGGCGGCCTCGATGGCCGCGTTCAGCGCCAGGAGGTTGGTCTGGTCGGCGATGTCCTCGATGACGGTCATGATGCCGCCAATGGACCGCGCTTTGTCCCCGAGGCCGTGCATGTCGTCCTTCAGGCTCGTCGCCTGACTTTGGATGCCGTCGATGGACGACGCGGTTTCATGCAGCTTGGCCGCGCCCTCGTGGGCGCGGAGGCGATCTCCGTCCGCTTGCTGGGCCGCTCCCGCCGCGGACGTGGCCACGGCCGCCACGGAGGAGTTCATGGCGGTCATGGCCTGGGCCGTCTCGGCGAGGCGGTCCCGCTGGAGCTTGGCCCCGTGGCTGATCTGCGCCACATGCTCGGACAGCTCCCGGGACGCCGTGGCGATTTCGCCCGAGATGTTCCGGAGTTCCAGGGCCGCGTGCCGCGCCTCCTGGTGCGCCTGTTCCGCGTTGCGGGCTGCGTCCTCGGCCTCGCGTTGGGCCGCGGCCGCGTGCTCGGCCTCTTCCCTGGCGCGCGCCGCCATGGACCGGCTTTCTTCCATCTGGGCATTGATCCCCGCGACCATGGACCGCATGGCCTGGGCCAGGGTGGCCAGGGCACCGCTGAATTTTCCGGATGGCTCGGCCGCTAGATCGCCGGCGGAAATTTCGCCGGCGTAGGCGGTCAGATTGGCCAGGGGCTTGAGCAGGATGGCGTTGATGAGCAGGGCGATGCCGGTCACGATGACGAGCTGGGCGGCCGCGACGATGAAGAACACCGTCATGTTGAAGGCTTGGGAAGAGTTGACGGCGGCGAAGAGTTCATCGTCGGGCGCGACGACGCCGACGACCATGCCGGTGCGGGTCGCGGTCAGATAAACCGAGCCCGCGCCGTGCTCCAGGGAGATCGGAAGATGGCGGACCTCGCCGGGAGCTAGGCTCTCCAGGTCCCGGAGTTCGCGCCCCCAGGCGATCGAATCCACGGGTTTGAGGATCCGCTCCGCGTGCTTGGGAAAGGCGATGAAGGATTTTGTGGCGATGTCCACGGCGAAGGGCTGGGCCGAGGGGCTGATCTGGATGCGTTCGACCTTGTCCTGCAGGGCGGTCAGGGTCAGGTCCAGGGTGGCCAGACCGATGATCTCGCGTTGCGCTCCGCTCATGATCACGTCCACCGTGATCATGAGCGCCTTGGTGGCGGCTTCGTCGATATAGGGCTCGGTCCAGACGACGCGCTTTTCCCTGGGCGTACGCGCGTCCCATCCCTGGGGAATGGCCAGCCGATACCAGGGCTGGTTATGATAGTCGTATTCCGGCGTGTTCAGGTCCCAGGTGAAGGCGACCTTGCCGGAATCCCAGTAGGCGTATGGACCAAAATGGGTCGTGGCCGGAAAGAACGCATTTGGCTCGTACCACAGCCCTCCGCCCACGGCCTCGGGGAATTTTTCGAACTCCCGGACCAGGAAGGCCTTGATCTGCTCCGTCGGGTCCACGG
>CAYLNA010000454.1:0-1806 GCA_964384665.1 uncultured Desulfovibrionaceae bacterium
CCGGCCAAGCATTTCCAGCCGTCCAATGTTCATTTCGGGCTCATGCCCGCCCTGAACCGCAAGGCTCCCAAGAAAAAGCGCAAGGAACTCTATGCCCAGCGCGCCCGCGAGGTCTGGACGCGCTGGCTGGACGAGGAGCGTCTGGCCCGATCCTAGCGCGTGACCGTGGCCAGCCCGAGCAACTGACACAGTTCCTCGTGCATGCCGCGATCGGGCTTGGCCATGAGGATGTTCTGGGTGTTCCACCAGTGGACGCCCAGGCCGAGTTTGCGGGTGCGGGTGATCAGGGTGACGAGGGTTTCTTCCCCGTGCGGCAAGGCGCGGGCCAGCTCCACGCCGAGTTTCTCCACCCGCCGCTCCAGCAGGGCGCGGAGACCGGGATTCGCTCCCATCCAGCCTGGGATGAAGCGGAGCAGGTCCGCGGGCAGTTCATGGCTGGCCCCGAGCCAGTTCCAGACCAGCCCGGGCATGTGCAGGGCCAGGAAGGCCTGGGGCTCGTGCTGACCCTCGGCGAATTCGGTCAGATACGGCGCGATGGCCGTCGCGGCCCGGGCGGACGCGACCAGCAGTTCATCTTCCTGGGCCAGGGAATGGACGCGAGCCTGCTCCGCCAGATGGCGCGGGTCCCGTTCCACGAGGCCCGCCGCGTCCACGGGCGCGGATTCCTCGTCCAGGGTTTGAGACCACAGCCCCCGCGCCACGCCGTCCCGGACGGTCAGGCTCAGGCCCGGCCAGTCCCGTTCCCCATCGTTCCCGACATATCGGGCCAGGGCCGCCAGGGACGGTCTCCGGGGCGAGACCTGGGTCCGCCACAGGAACGCCCCGTCCCAGTCTTCGTGCTGGTTGGATTGGGCTTCGTGCAGGATGCGTTCGAATCCGGCCTCGACATCCGGTCCGCCCGCAGCCAGAAGCAGGTCCAGGGCCCGGCGGGCGTTGGTCAGGCCGTTTAGGGGCTCGATGCGGGCGATGTCGTCGAAGAACCAGGCGCAGCTGGAAAAACTGGCCAGGGCGCAGCGTTGCATGACCAGCAGACGGCAGGCCGCGCTCCGTCCGGTCGGGTCCAGGCCGGATTGTTCGTGGCGGGCCAGGAAGTCCTCCAGATTGTCCGCTCCGGCCAGGACGCGTCCGTATTCGGTCAGGGCCAGGGTTGGGTCGCGGAAGAGGGTCGAACCGAGCTGAAAATAGTGTTCGTCCACATAGTATTTCAGATAATTGAGCGCCCGGCGCAGGGGCCGCCGCCAATCCTGGATCCAGCCCGGGTGGCCGCCATCGGAGCAGCCGCAGTGGCATTTCCAGCGCTCCAGCCCATGGACGCAGCTCCAGGACGAATTTTCGTCGATCAGGACCTCGGCCGTGGCCGGGTGGGCCGCCAGATACGCGGCATGGTTGGTCGGGCGTAGCTCGTCGCGGCCCTGGCGGGCCTGTTCGATGACATAGGCCAGGGCCATTTCCCCGAACTTGAAATGATGGCCGTAGGATTCTCCGTCCGTGGCGATGGTGCGCAGGCCCTCGGTCAGACCGGCGCCGAGGCGGCTCCAGAACTGCTCCCCGTTTTCCAGCAGGCGCTCGAAGGCCACGGCCCGGGAAATGGGGCCGTCGTAGAAAAAGACACTGATGCTCTTGCCTTGGGGCAGGCGGACCAGATAGGGCCGCGTGGTGTCGAGGCTGTCCTCGGTCACGGGCTGAAAGGCTCCGGTTCCGCTTCCGCGCACGGCCTTGGCCTGCCGGGGGGCGAGAATGGTGAAGCGGATGCCGGCTTCGGCCAGGGCGGAGAGGGTCGGCAGGTCCACGGCGGTCTCGGCCAGC
>CAYLNA010000455.1:0-1804 GCA_964384665.1 uncultured Desulfovibrionaceae bacterium
CGGCGTCGAGAGCTTCGCCAAAAAATACAAGGGATTCGATAGTGCGGAGGCCAAGCTCCTGGCCGTGGAATCGCGGACCAGTTCGCCGGTGCGCATCCCGCGCGATCCGGACAGCCTGATGCATCCGGACGCGCCCGGACTTTTTCCGTGCGGAGAAGGCGGCGGCCACGCGGGCGGAATCCTGTCGGCGGCCATGGACGGCGTGGCCGTGGCCTCGGCCGTGGGGCGGTGGATCGAAAAATGACGGGAGCCGCATGGGCGACTCCCGAATACACGCGGAATTATTTGTTGAAAGACTTGGCGAAAAGATCGGCGATGGCTTGACGGCCATTGTCTTCCAAGAACCGGGTGCCCGTGCCGGCGAAGTGATGAGAGGCGATGGTCGGGGTGTCACAGCGCTCCCAGATCTCGCCGGCCCACTTATGCCAGCCATTGCGAACCTGATCGAAGGCGTACAAGGGCTTGTTGCAGATTTTGGCGAATTCCGTGCCCCAACCCGTGCCGCCCTTGACCGTGCCGTCTTCCATGATCGTGCCGACCACGAAGATTTCATGACCCGCTTCGACCTGATACATGATGGTCTGCAAAATTTTGCGCATCATCGGGGCGTTGGTGAAGGTTCGATTCAGGAGCTTGGAGACGTAACTCAGGCTGACATCCTTGCGCATCAGTTCCTCGGGCGTGAGCACCCGCAGCCCGCGCGTGCGATCCACCTTGTGTTCCTCGAAGGTGAAGGTCACTTCCTGGATGCCGTATTTCTCGGCCATGCGGCCAAATTCAGTCTCCGCGCCCGGCGCCCCGCCGCTGAAAAGAGTGTAGTCCGATGTGGGCATGAGCCCTCCTGTCAGGTTGGATGTTGGTAATGGGGTCACGATCGACAACCGCGCCCCCACTATGCCCTTGATAGTCCTGTGAATCAAGACTCGACGATGTTTTGGAACGTGACGAACGTATCAAACGCGTCAGTCGTCACAGATACCAATTCCACCCCTGCCCGGCCCGGAACAGTTCCCGTAATGTGAGGGGGCTGTTCCGGGCTATTTTTTTGGCCAGGTACACAAAGAGGTAGCTGGTCTGCATGGCGTCGCCCAGGGCGTCGTGGGCCGGAAAGCGGGGTAGGCCGTATTCCTCGGCCAGATCGGATAGGGTGTAGGAAATCCGGGCATTGAACCGCGCGTAGGGGCTGGATTCGCCGCGCTCGCGCCAGAGCATGGCCATGCACATGGTGTCCAGGCAGGGGTTGGCCAGGGAAGCGCCCAGATGTTTGCGGCAGGCCCGGTTCAGAAAGCTCATGTCCAGGCCCACATGGTGGCCGACAAGAAGGGTTCCCCGGCAAAAGTCGATGAAGTCGGGCAAAACCTCGGCCAGGGGCGGAGCCTGGGCAATGGCCTGGGGCGTGATGCGGTGGATGAGGGTGCTGACCTTGGGCAGGGGGATGCCAGGCCGGACCAGAGCCGAAAACCGGCGGCCCGGCTCGATGGTCAGACCGCGCACGCGCACCGCGCCAATGGACACGATTTCCCCGGTGCGGGCCGAAAGGCCGGTCAGCTCCGTGTCGAGGACGGTATAGGCATACTCGGTCAGGGGACGGGTCTGGTCCAGGTTCCGACACAAGGCGTTATTGGCGGCCAGGTCGGGCAGGACCGGCCGGGCCGGACCGAGCAGGGCGCGCACGAAGTCCTTCAGCGCGTTCATACGAAATCCAGCCGGAAAACCTCGGTCAACACCGCGTGCAGGGCCGAGGTCACGCCAAAGGCCTCGCGCAGGGTCCGCTTTTCCAGGGCCGAAAGCGCACCCGGATCGA
>CAYLNA010000456.1:0-1802 GCA_964384665.1 uncultured Desulfovibrionaceae bacterium
AAAAATGCGCGAGCCCCGCCGCGCTGGGCGGATATTTCCGCCTGCGCACCGGGGCCCTGGCCGAGATGGTTCACGGCATCCGCTCCTATGCCTGGGGGCGGAAAAAAACCTGGGATTTCTGAACTACTCCGGAGCGTGGACCAGCTTGCAGACCTCTTCCATGGCCTTGGCCGGGATCTCCTGCTGAAAGATGTTGCGACCAATACACACGCCGGCCACGCCCGTGTCCAGCACTTCCTTGATCATGCGCAAAAAGGATTTGAAATCTCCGGTCCTGGGCCCGCCGCCGATGACCACCGGCACCGGACAGGCGGCCACGGCCCGTGCAAAACTTGGGGCATGTCCGGAATACGGCACCTTGATCACGTCCGCGCCGAGTTCCGCGCCGATGCGGATACTGTGCGCAACCAGGGCCGGATCGGTCTCGTTCACGATCTGCCCGCCCCGGGCGTAGATCATGGCCAACAGCGGCAAACCGAGCTGATGGGCGTCTTCGACGCAGGCTCCAAGGTCCGCGAGCATGCGGTCCTCCAGATCATTGCCGATATTGATGTGCATGGAAACCATGTCCGCGCCCAGACGCAGGGCCTCGGGCACGGAACAGACCAGGGCCTTGTTGTAGGACGGGATACCGTGCCGGGTTCCGGCCGAGAGATGGATGACCAGGCTCTGGTCCAGGCGGATTTCCGGAGCATGGAGCATGACCATGCCCTTGTGCAGGATGAGGCCCTGGATGGGCAGATCCTGGACCGCCCGCAGCAGCTCGCCCAGATCGTCCAAGCCAGGCAGCACGCCCTCGGACAGGCCGTGATCCAGGGGCAGGATAACGGTGCGTTTGGACGTGGGATCGAACAAACGAGCAGCCTTGCGCAAATTTCCAATCATGATGTTCTCCTGGTGGGTTAGCGGTCCGACCACAGACAGCGGCTGCCCTTGACGGTCAGAAATCCGAGCGGAAGATCGCGAAAATACAGCGCCCGGCGCTTGGCGTTGCCCTGGAAGGGCCGGCTTTGTCCGGCCAGCAAGGCGTTGATCTCGGCCGGGTCATCCAGAACCAAGGCGCAGGCGTCGGGATGGGGCGGCACGAACATGCGCAGGGCCGGGTCGGCCAGAACGGTGTTCTTGGCCATCTTGCCCACGCCAAAACCCTGCCAGCGCAGTTCCGGCGGCAGCCAGACCAGGGCTTGGTCCGGGATCAGATAGACCCGGCCGCCCACGGCCAAAAAACGATGCGGCGGCAGCCAGCTCGTGTCCAGGCCGGTTTGGGCCGCGAACTCCGACGCGGAAATGATCTGGCCGGGCAGGGCTTGGTCGGCATGGTCCGCGACAGCCCCGGCCGAACCGGCCTTGCGCAGACCAGCCAGAAAAAAACCCTGGGCCGCGCTCTCCGCGCCGTTGACCAGCAAACAGCCCGGCAGGGACGGGGCGAAACCGAAACCGGGAAATTCCGGCAGGGGCTCGGGCTCCAGGCCAAGATGATCCAGGGCGAAGCGGACCTGGGCCTCGTTCTCGCGCTCGTTGGTGGTGCAGGTCGAATACAAAAGCCGCCCGCCGGGAGCCAGCAGACGCGCGGCCGTGGTCAGCAGTTCGCGCTGCAAAACTTCCAGGGGCGCGGTCTTGTCCCCGGCCCACATCTGGGCCGCCTTGGGGTTCTTGTCCACCGTACCCCAGCCGCTGCACGGCGCATCGAGCAGGATGGCCGGGCAGGAAGCCTCGGCCAGGGGCAGATCCTGGCCCTGGTATTTGCACGTCGCGACATTGGCGCAGCCCAGATGGCGCATGTTCACGCGCAGGGTGGCCAG
>CAYLNA010000457.1:0-1801 GCA_964384665.1 uncultured Desulfovibrionaceae bacterium
TCATGATCCTGGAGGTCATGGGCCGCTACGCCGGCTGGATCGCCCTGGAAGCGGGCTTGGCCGGGGGCGCGCACATCATCCTCATTCCGGAGATCCCCTACAACCTGGACAATGTCGTGGCCAAGATCCAGCACCGCCTGAAGGGCGGCAGCCCGTTCAGCGTGATCATGGTCGCCGAGGGCGCCAAGGAGGAGGGCGGGGAACTCATCACCCAGGGCGCGGCTGCGGGCCGCTTGCAGGGCGTGGAGCAGCTCGGCGGGATCGGCTTTCACCTGGCCAACCAGATCCGCGAGCGCATCCCCCTGGAGGTGCGGACCACGGTCCTGGGGCACATCCAGCGTGGCGGCTCGCCCACGGCCTTTGACCGGGTCCTCGGCACGCGTCTGGGCGCGGCGGCGGTGGACGCGGCCGCGCGGGGCGAGTTCGGAACCATGGTCGCCTTGAAGACCCCGGACATCGTCCTCGTGCCCCTGGCCGAGCTGGCCGGGCTGTGTCGGACCGTGCCCGTGGACCATCAGCTCATCCGCGCGGCCGAGGCCACGGGCGTCAATCTGGGGCGGGGGGCGATGTAGTCCCTCCGGCGGATCCCTGCGTTCAGGGTTGGAGGCGGCGTGTGGGATGCATGAGGGTGGATCTGGCGCGGATCTTCATGTACCCCGGACGGACCGAAGCAACCAAAAGACCGAGGCACGAGAGGGCTGTATGCATGACGACCACGCCGCCGGATCGGATCGACCGCGCCTGCTGCTGATCAGTGATGGCTTTGACGGAATGGGCGAGCTGCGCGGGATGGCGGAGCGCGCCGGGTACGCGGTGGATCTTGTCCGCAGTGTCGGCGGGCGCGCCGCCCTGGGCGATCTCGTACCCTTGGCTGTGCTTTTGGGACCGGACACGCCGGACGAACTTTGCGACGAGCTGTGCGGGCTGCTCGCCGCTCGCGAAGGCTGGGGCGAATGTCCGCGCCTGCTGCTGGGCGGCGCGCTGGCGTGCCCGTCCGGGCGCGCCCGTCTGCTTGACGCGGGTTTGTCCCATGGCTTTCTGGTCTGGCCCTGCGCCGAGCCCGTGTTCCGGCATGGGCTGGCCGCGCATGTCCGGCTGGCCACAAGCAGGGAGCAACTGCTCGAATTCAAACACAATTACCAGGGCCTGTTCGGGAACAACCACGCCGTCATGTTCATCGTCAATCCGGAAACCGGCTGGATCGTGGACGCCAATCCGGCGGCGGTCCGTTTTTACGGCTGGTCCCGCGACGAGCTGCGGCGGATGCGCGTCACGGACATCAATACCCTGAGCCCGCCCGAGATCGCCCAGGCCATGGCCCGCGCCCAGGCCATGAACCAGAACTATTTCCAGTTCCGGCATCGCCTGGCGGACGGATCGATCCGCGACGTGGAGGTCTGCAGCGGGCCGGTGCGCCTGAGGCAGGAGAATCTGCTCTATTCCATTGTTTTCGATGTCACGGCCCGCAAGCGCATGGAGCGGGAGCTGGCCGAGGCCGTGGCCCATGCCCGCGAGCTGGCCGAGCGCAGCGAGGTCGCCAACAGGGCCAAGAGCGAATTCCTGGCCAACATGAGCCACGAAATCCGCACGCCCCTGAACGGGGTCAACGGCATGCTCCAGCTGCTGCGACTGACGCAACTCGACGCCGAACAACAGGACTACACCCTCACTGCGGCCAAATCCCTGACGCGCCTGACCCAGCTCCTTTCGGACATCCTCGACCTGTCCCGGATCGAGGCCGGCAAGCTCCTCGTGCACGACGACGTCTTCGACGCGCGCTCCATGGAAGAGCAACTGCGCG
>CAYLNA010000458.1:0-1793 GCA_964384665.1 uncultured Desulfovibrionaceae bacterium
TGACCCGGTGGAATTGGGTGCACACGCGCTTCCAGCCGTTGGCGGTGAAAAAATGACTTTTGTTGTCGCAGATGCCGGTGGGGATGCCCGTGACCTTGTAGAAATCATCCATGAGCTTTTGCAGCATGGGGATATCGACGAGTTGATCAAATCCGTGATGCATGATGGATGCCTCGGTTTATCATGACGGCGCTTCGCGCCACGTATCATTTCGTGTTGGCTTGCAGCATGTCTTCAACGAGGAATTTCAGTTCTTGTGCTTGCTGGGCCAATTCCAATACGGCCTGAGTCGATTGCGCCATGGCTTGAGCCGTTTCCGAGGAAATTCGGTTGATGTCCTCGATGGCATGGTTGATTTCCTCGCTCGCCGTGGACTGCTGCTCCGAGGCCGTGGCGATGGTGCGCACTTGGTCGGAGGCTTCTTCCACGAGCGTGACGATATCCCGCAAGGCCGCGCCGGAGCGGTTCGCCAGCTCCGTGCTGCCCTCGGTCGTCCGCACCGCCGCATCCACGCTGTCCGCGCTCGCGCGGGAAACGCCCTGAATGCTGGCGATGGTCGCGCCGACTTCCTTCGTCGCGGTCATGGTTTTTTCCGCCAATTTGCGGACCTCGTCGGCGACAACGGCGAAGCCGCGTCCGGCTTCGCCCGCGCGGGCCGCCTCGATGGCGGCGTTGAGCGCAAGCAGATTGGTCTGATCCGCGATATCCGAGATGACGTTCATGATGCTCCCGATATCCTCGGCCTGCGTGCTCAGCGCGGACATGTGTCCTTTCAGTTCGGTGATCTGTCCTTGAACGGCCTGGATGGACCGTACGGCCTGGTTGACCACCTCCGCGCCGTCCTGGGCCTTCAGGCGAGCCTTTTCCGCGCTATCGGCCGCTCTTCCCGCGTTTCGGGCGACTTCGAGCACGGTGGCGTTCATTTCCTCCATGGACGTGGCGGTTTCGGTGATCCGCGCGGCCTGGGTCCCGGCTCCACGGTCTGATTGTTCGATCTGGGCCGAAAGCTCCTCGGAGGCGGCGGTCACCCGCTCCATGACCTGTTCCAGGCGCCGCGCCGCGTTCAGGATTGTCCGTTGCCCCTCCTCCGCGTGGGCCTGGGCGGCCGTGGCCTCGGCCGTGGCTTCGCGGGCGCGCTCGGATTCCCGCGCCGCCTCCCGGCTTTTTTGTTCCGCCTCCGCGATCTTGGCCTTCAGGTTCGCGACCATCCTGGCCATGGCGTCCGCCAGGATTCCCACTTCGTCCTTCTGGTTGATGTCGAGCTTCTTGTCCAGGTCCCCGGCCGAAACGCGTGTCGCGAAATCAACGCTCAGACGCAGCGGGCCGGTAATGGCGCGCGTGGTGACGACGCCGATACAGATGGCCAGAACGACGCAGGCCCCGGTTCCCGCGAACAGCATTGCCTTGACCCGGCTCGCGGTAGCCTTGCCTTCTTCCTTGGCCGCGTTGGCCACGTCGATGTTCAAGGCGATGATTTTGCCGAGCAACGCCTCCGCCTTGTCGAAGGACTGGCTGGCTTCTCCGATCGAGAGCGTCAACGCCGCCTGATGAGCCCCCTGGCGGGCATGCTCGATGACTGTGTCCGAGTGCTTTTTCCATTCCTCCCAGCGGGGAATGAATTCTTTCCACAGGCGTTCCTCTTCGGGCGTTTGCGGCAGGGGCGCGTAAAGATCCCATCCCTCCTGGGCGCGTTTCCAATCGGATCGCCACCCGGACAGTTGCCGCTCGACTTCCTTGGGGTCCGCCGCGATCTCGGGTATCAAAAGGTTGCGCTCTCTCCGCAAAATGGATGT
>CAYLNA010000459.1:0-1792 GCA_964384665.1 uncultured Desulfovibrionaceae bacterium
AACCGCTTGGCCAAAAGAGAGGAGGACACCATATGCGCCAGACTTTAGCCCAGAAGATCCTGCAACGGCACACGGACGAGCCCATCACGGCGGACGGACAGATCGTCCAGTGCCGCGTGTCGCTGGTCCTGGCCAACGATATAACGGCCCCCCTGGCCATCAAGTCCATTCGGGGCATGGGCGTGAAACAGGTTTTCGACAAGGACCGCGTGGCCCTGGTCTGCGACCATTTCACCCCGAACAAGGACATCGACTCGGCCGAGCAGGTCAAGGTCGTGCGGGATTTCGCCCGCGAAATGGACATCACCCACTATTACGAGGGCGGTAACGTCGGCGTCGAACACGCCATCCTGCCCGAGTACGGTCTGGTCGGCCCCGGCGACATCGTTGTCGGCGCGGACAGCCACACCTGCACCTACGGCGGCCTCGGCGCGTTCGCCACGGGCCTGGGCAGCACGGACATCGCCGCCGCCATGGCCCTGGGCGAGACCTGGTTCAAGGTGCCGGAGACCATCCGCGTCAATTTCACCGGCGCGCTGCCCGCGCATGTCGGCGGCAAGGATCTGGTCCTCTTCACCATCGGCCAGACCGGCGTGGCCGGAGCCCTGTACAAGGCCCTGGAATTCGGCGGCGAGGTCATCGACAATCTGTCCGTCGAAGCGCGCATGACCATGGCCAACATGGCCATCGAGGCCGGCGGCAAGGTTGGTCTGTTCGCGGCCGACGCCAAGACCCTGGCCTACTGCCAGGCCCACGGCCGCATGGGCGACGAGCCCATCGCCGCCGATCCGGGCGCGACCTACTGGAAGGAGATGACCTTCGATGTCTCGGCCATGTCGCCCCAGATCGCCTGTCCGCACCTGCCCGACAACGTCCGGCCCGTGGAAGAGGTCAGCGACGTGCGCGTCGATCAGGTCGTGCTCGGCTCCTGCACCAACGGTCGCATCAGCGACCTGCGCGAGGCGGCGGCCATCATCAAGGGCCGCAAGGTGGCCAAGGGCGTGCGCTTCATCGTCATTCCGGCCTCGCCCGGCGCCTATTCCATGGCCCTGGACGAAGGGCTGTTGCGCATCTTCCTCGACGCCGGAGCCATCATCAGCCCGCCGACCTGCGGCCCCTGCCTCGGCGGGCACATGGGCATCCTGGCCGGCGGCGAGCGTTGCCTGGCCACCACCAACCGCAATTTCAAGGGCCGCATGGGCAGTTTGCAGTCGGAAGTGTATCTGGCCAACCCGGCGGTGGCCGCAGCCACGGCCGTGACCGGATGCATCACCCATCCGGGCGCGCTCGGGTAAAGGAGGAAAGACATGATATTCAAGGGTAAAACCCACGTCGTGGGTGATCATATCGATACCGACGCCATCATTCCGGCCCGCTTCCTGGTCACGGCCGATACGGCCGAGCTGGGCAAGAACTGTTTCGAGGGTCTGGAGGTCGGCTGGGTCAAACGCGTCACGCCCGGCGACATCCTGGTCGCCGGCGAGAACTTCGGCTGCGGTTCCTCGCGCGAACACGCGCCCCTGGCCATCATCGGCGCGGGCATGAAGGTCGTGCTGGCCAAGAGCTACGCCCGCATTTTCTACCGCAATGCCTTCAACATGGGCCTTTTGCTGCTGGAACTGGGCGACGACATCGCTCGCATCCAGGATGGCGACGAGCTGGAAATTGACGTGGCCGGCGGGACGATCGCGAACCTGCGCACGGGCGAGGCCATCGGCTTCAACCCCGTGCCCACGTTCATGATGGACATGCTCGCCGGCGGCGGGCTGGTCGAGTACGTCAAACGCAAGGT
>CAYLNA010000460.1:0-1792 GCA_964384665.1 uncultured Desulfovibrionaceae bacterium
CTGGGCGACGAACTCATGGCCACGGGCCCGGCCTCCTTCGCCCTCTGCTTCACCCACGCCCATTGGGATCACCTGCTCGGCTTTCCCATGTTCGCGCCCATTTTCTCGCCCGGCAGCCGCATCGACATCCACGCCCCGCGCGACATCGGCCGCGACGGCATCCGCAGCGTGCTCGGCGGCATCATGGACCGCCGCTATTTCCCGGTCACCTTCGAGAACCTGCCCTCCAAGCTCGACGTGCTCGAATTCACGCCCGGCGAATCCTTCCGCGTCGGCTCGGCCCTGATCGAAACCCTGGCCACGCATCATCCCGGCGGCAACACGGCCTACCGCGTCACGGCCGACGGCTGGACCTTCCTCTTCACCGGCGACCACGAATGCACGCCACGCGACGAGGCCATGGCCGCCTTCCTGCGCGGGGTCGACGTGGCCGTGGTCGACGCCCAATACACGGACGAGGAATACCCGGACCGCCAAGGCTGGGGGCATTCGACCTACTCCGCCTGGCCGGAGCTGGCCGCGGCGGCCAACGTGCGCTGGCTGCTTTTTTCGCACCACGACCCGGCCCGCACCGACGACCAGCTCGACGCCATTCTGGACGAATTGCGCCAGCGTTTCGCCCACCTGGACCTGATGCTGGACATGGCCGCCGAGGGCCTGGAATTTTGCGGGCCGGCCGAGTGCGCCCTGATCCATCCGGCCCGCGCGGCCGCGCCACGGGGCGGGGACGACGTGCCCGGAGGGTCCGGTTTCGCCCTCTTCGCCTGGCTCAACGCCTTCTCGCGGGAACTGGCCCGCTACAACGACATGGGCGTGCTCCTGGACCGCATCCTGCTCGAAGGCCGCAACGTGACCCGAGCCGACGCGGGCACCATCTTTCTGCTCGAAGGGGATCGCCTGACCTTCGCCAACATCCACAACGACACTCTTTTTCCCGGCTCGGCCGCCAACAAACATGCCTACGCCAACACCACCCTGCCCCTGGATAGCTCGTCCATCGCCGGCTACGTGGCCCTGGAGAGGCGCATGGTCAACATCCGCGACATGCGCGCCCTGCCCGAGGGCGTGCCCTTTTCCTTCAACGCGGCCCTGGACGAAACCACCGGCTACCGCACGGTCTCGACCCTGACCGTGCCCATCCTGGGCCAGGACGACCGCCTGCTCGGCGTCATGCAGCTCATCAACAGCCAGCCCGAGGGCCGGCCCGAGGCCTTCACCGAGTCCATGGAAACACGGGTCCAGCTCCTGGCCGCCCATGCCGGCAGCGCCATCGAACGCGGCGCCCTGGCCCGGGATTTCATCCTGCGCATGCTGCACATGACCGCCCTGCGCGACCCGCACGAAACCGGCCCCCATGTCCAGCGCGTGGGCTCCTACGCGGCCGAGATCTACCACCGCTGGGCCGAAAAACGGAGCATCGACATCGATGAGCTGCGCTACGAGAAAAGCCAGATGCGGCTGGCGGCCATGCTCCACGACGTGGGCAAGGTCGGCATCGCCGACACCATCCTCAAAAAACCGGGCAAGTTGGATGATACTGAATACGCCGTCATGAAGACCCACTGCGCCCTGGGCGCGGCCATCTTCACCGGAGGCATGACCGAGGTCGACCGCCTGGCCCGCGACGTGGCCGAGCACCATCACCAGAAATGGGATGGCAGCGGCTACACCGGCTCCGACACCCCGGTCCTGCGCGGTGAGGACATTCCGCTGGCCGCGCGGATCACGGCCGTGGCCGACGTCTACGACGCCCTGTGCTCGCGCCGCAGCTACAAAAACGCCTGGACCCCGG
>CAYLNA010000461.1:0-1789 GCA_964384665.1 uncultured Desulfovibrionaceae bacterium
GGGATTCGGTCTGGAGCACTCCGGCCCGGTTGACCAGGAAGGCGTCGCTGCCCGGCTCCAGGCCCATGGCCGAGATGATGCGGTCGAAGTGCATGGTGTCGAGGGTGGCGCGCAGAATCCAGGACTGGCCGCTTTCGGTGGTGTGGCGCACGGCGATGACCACGTGCGGAAATTTGCGGAAACCCAGGAACACGTCGCTGACATAGGTCCCCTTGAACTGGACCTGCTGAAACCACGTCTGCTCGGAGTAGTTGCGTCCCTTCAGGTCATAGGGACCGGAATAGCTGAGCTGGTTGCCCTTGTCGTCGATCAGGCCCAGGTCCACGAAGCCCGCGAATTCGCGGCGCATGACCTGGAAGATGCGGGCTAGATTGGCGTCGTTGGACAATTCCTCGAAGCTGTAGGCCGAGGCGATGAAGCTCACGGCCGAGGTCCGTTCGGCCAGGAAGAGTTCGAAGGAATGCTTGGCCTTGCCGACCAGGGCGCGCAGGGGGGCCTGGATCTCGGCCGCCAGGGAAGACTGATGCTCATAGTAGTTGATCCCGGCCAGGGCCAGCAGGGGCACGATGGTGACCAGGGCCATGAGCAGCACGATCTTGCGCCGCAAGGCCTGATAGAGGCTGGCGGCGGCCGCGTCGTGCGTTTCTCCGTTGGTGTTGGCGCCGTTGGCGGCGTTGGGTGGAGAGGTGTCGTTCATGCTCCCTCCCCGAAACGCGGATAGAGGATGTCCCCGCTGCGTAGGGTGTTGGCGGTCAGTCGGGCCAGGACTTCGTCCAGGGGGCCGGCCACGAAGTCGATGACCTCGATCCGCTTCAGGCGCAAATAGTGGTAGTATTCGTCCTCGATGGCTCCGCAGACGATGGTCCCGATGTCCCGGGACAGGGCCAGGTCGCAGAGGTCGTCTCCGGATGCGCGGGCCAGGAGAAAGGATTTGCGGCGCATGACGTCCCCGCTTTCGGTGATGGTCATGAGCAGGGCCTCGGTGGCCAGATCGAAGCGGGGCGCGATTTCGTCCTTGGCGGTGGTGATGAGCACGCGGCGGTCCATGGCGAAGTCTCCTATCCGTTTTTGCGGGTGGATTTACGCCCGGCCTGGGTGCGCTGGGAAGCTCCCGCGTCCAGCAGACCGGGCAAATGTCCCGGCAGATGCTCGACGAGGATGGTGTCTCCCGTGCAGACCATGACCGCGAATTCCATTATGTTTTTCAACTCTCGCACATTGCCGGGAAAGTCATGGGTGCAGACCAGGCGCAGGGCGTCCGGACTGATGCCGACGATACTCTTTTTGAATCGGCCCGCATAGTGATTCAGGAAGTGGTGGAGCAGAAAGCCCATGTCCTCGCCCCGGTCCTTCAGACGGGGCAGATGCAGGCGGATGGCCGAAATGCGGTGGAACAGATCCTCGCGCAGAAGGCCGTCCCGAACCAATTTTTCCGGAGATTCGGTGGAGGAAACCATGAGCCGGGCGTTGACGCGGACAGGACGCGGAGCGCCCATGGGCAGGATGGAGCCCTCGTCCAGGAAGCGGACCAGGCTTGCCTGCTGGGCCGGCGGCAGATCCGCGATTTCCGACAGGTAGAGCGTGCCGCCTTGGGCCTGTTGGAACCGGCCCGGTTTGAGTTCCCCTGATTCGCCCTGCATGCGTCCGAAGAGTTCGGCGTCGAGCAGCTCCGAGGGCATGGGGCCGCAGCTGAAGCGGACAAAGGGCTCCCGCGAGCGTGGCGAGGCCTTGTGCACGGATTCGGCCAGAAGATCCTTGCCGGTGCCGGTTTCGCCGGTGATGAGCACGG
>CAYLNA010000462.1:0-1787 GCA_964384665.1 uncultured Desulfovibrionaceae bacterium
CGATGGCCCCGGCTCCGATGACGGTCAGACTGGTCGGGGTCTGGTCCAGATCGAGGAGGTCGGTGGAGTCGAGGACGCGGTCGTGGTCCGGCTCCAGGCCGGGAAAGACGGCGGGGGACGAGCCCGTGGCGATGAACAGGGTATCGAATGTCAGGTACTGGTCGCCGCCGGACAAGCGCAGGGAGCGGGGACCGGTCAGGGCGGCCGCGCCCGTGATCAGCGTCACGCCGGCGCGTTCCAACTGGGCGGTCATGGCCTTGCGCGAGGCCGAGACAATGGCCTGCTTGCGCTTGATCAAGGCTGCGAGATCCATCTGGATCGAGCCGGAACACAGCCGCAGCCGGGATTGAGCCTCCAGGCCGTCCATGGGTTCGGTTGCGCCGAGATAAAGTTTGGTCGGGATGCAGCCCCAGTTGAGGCAGGTCCCGCCCAGGGCCGTTTTCTCGACCAGGGCGACACGTTTTCCTCTTTGACTGGCAAGCAGAGCTGCGGCATAACCGCCCGGACCCGCTCCCATGACAATGATGTCAAAATGGCTCATTGGATACTCATCTTGTTGGAATATAATGGATAGTTGCTCTGGATTTCTTGTGGCCGTGCAGCATCCCTAATGCAGGGCCGCCGGGAACTCAACCCTCGTCGGGAAGAGCGCGGGCCGGGGAGCTGGCCTGGATGGTGGTGAAGCCGAGTAGGAAAATCATGCACCCGTGATGAACGGGCTGGGCGATACGGAGAAACAATGCAGGCGACGCAGAACGGGCAGGGCGGAGAGAAGCGCAAAGGAATCGCTTCTCTTTTCGATCATTATGAAATCAAGGACCTTTTCAAGAGATTCGTGCAGCTCTTGATCGTGGTCGAAGTGCTGATTTTCCTGGTGTGCTGGGTCTATCAGCTAGGCATCGACGAGGTCGCGGTGACGGGCAAGCCCGTCGACATTCCTTTTCCATGGCGGATGTATTTTCTGGTGGCCTTTTCCGCGCCCGTGGCCGTGACCTTTTTGGTCGGAATCGTGGTCGTGGCTTTCAATTCCTTTGTATATGGCCAGCGGGGGGAACCCATCTTCAAGGAAGACGGGCAGGAGGGAGCGAGCGGCAAGCTGGCTCGAATCGCCAATTTCTGCTTTCAGCTGCCTTTTTTGCTGACTTTGCTGCTGCTCGGCGTGTTGATCGGAGTGATCTACAACATGAGCGCCATCATGCAGTACCTGGCCCGCTTCGGCGAGGCTGCGGCCAGGGTGGTGCTCATCGGCCTTGGCTGCGTGTTGGTGGCCGGGACCATCTTTGGCGTGGTGCGCATGGTCCTCAACTACAAGTTGCGCAAGAAAAACATGGAATACGAGTACAAGCGCGAGGTCATGGACCGCCTGGGCATCGCCATCATCGACGAGAAAACCATGATCGACAGTCAGGGCATGGTAATCGGGCCGAAAGCGATCGATGTCTCGCCCCCGCAGAAAGGCGTCCTCCCGCCCGGAATTCCGGAGGACACTCCCCCGGACCCGGAAAAATGATCATTGACCCACGGGTGCAAAAGGCATGGCGACATGCCTTTTTCGTTTTTCAGTCTTGCTGAATTTTGGAAAAAAATTACACCATATATACGTCGTGAACCGTTCATGACCGGGAGGTGGCGAATGAGCATGAAATTTGGAATTCGGGAGCGAATGCTGTTGCTGGTTGGCGTGGCCCTGGTTTTTATCGGGGTTGTTGTGGCCTTTTTTGTCTACGAGGCATCGGATTCCAAAGACAAGATGATCGCCCGCGTCGGGGATTTGATGCTGGAAGAGG
>CAYLNA010000463.1:0-1779 GCA_964384665.1 uncultured Desulfovibrionaceae bacterium
TTCCGGCGACGACTTCACGCACATCTCCATCACCTCGAATATCACAGGGTATGGACGCAATTAGCGCGAAACCGAGCAGAACGTCAATGTTTCTGTTCGATAACGAAAAAAAAACTACACAAGACCGCGTCAAAACGAACATCTCGATAGCTAATCCTTCCAACGGATCAGACCGCAAGCCAAGCCAAAACCGCGTAGCGACCCAGCTTGCCCAGCACCACCGGCGGTAGGAAGCGGGACAGACGCAGCCCGAACAGACCGGCCACGGCACAGAGCGGATCGCCGATGATTGGTGCCCAGGCCAGAAGCAGGCTCCACGCGCCATGGCGGTCAAAAAGCGCCCTGGCGCGGACACGGTCGGCTTCCTTCAAGCCCAAGACGCGGGTCAAGAGGGTCTCGCTCCCCCACCGTCCCAGGCCCCAGGTGGTCACCGCGCCGAGGGTGTTGCCCAAGGTGGCCACTGCGACGCAGGCCAAGGGTGAAATTCCAGCCAACACCAAGGCGACCACCGCCCCTTCCGAGGCCACGGGCAGCACGGTCGCGGCCAGAAAGGCCAGGACAAAAAGCCCGTGCAGGCCGTACGCGAGCAGGGCTTCCATCAGGCGGTGAACAAAAAGGCGTTGGGGGTGGCAGCGACCTGGGGACGCGGACCCAGCACGCGCCGGGCGTTGTCTTCCATCTCGGACCGCGTCCCGCCCCGGACCAGGGCGGGCCACAGGCTGTGGCCGTAGACGAAATTGGCGGCCAGGTAGATGGCGTATTTTTTGTAGAACTTGATGGCCCGGGTCGGCTCGAAATGGGTCCAGACGCGGTCGATGACGGCCAGGGCGGTCATCTCGAAAATATCCGGATCGGGCGCGAAGCCGGTGGCCAGTTCGGCGAACATCCAGGGCCGGGCAATGGCCATGCGGCCGATGGAGACACCGGCGCAGCCGGTTTCGTCCAGCATGCGCGCGCAGTCGGCGGCGGAGAAAACATTGCCATTGCCCAGGACCGGGATGGATACGGCCCGGACCACGGCCGCGATGTGCGCCCATTTGGGCGGCCGGGAACGGCGATCCGGAGCCACGCGCGGGTGGAAGGTCAAAAGATCCGCGCCTGCGTCCTCGAAGCGCCTAGCCAGGTCCACAGCCAGATCCGGCGTGTTTTCCCAGCCGCTACGAAATTTGACCATGACCGGACAGGCCACGGCCCGGCGCACGGCCCGGACAATGGCCACGGCCCGCTCCGGATCTTTGAGCAGCGCCGCCCCATAGCCCTTCTTGCACAAGGCCGCGACCGAGCAGCCCATGTTGATGTCCACGCCCAGGAGTCCCTCGGCCTCGATGCGACGGGCGGCCGCAGCCATGACCGCCGGTTCTCCGCCGAAAATCTGAACGACCAGTCGCCCGGCTTCCTCGTCCCGCCAACGAAAAACCGGGGAAGCACGACGATTTTCGTCGGGCACGGCCCGGGCGTTGCACATTTCAGAGACCATGAAGCCAGGGCCGCCGAACCCGGCCAGGACCTCGCGGAAGGCGACATGACCCAACCCGGCCATGGGCGCGAGAACAAGACGGGAATCGACGACCGCGCGCCCAACGGGCAGCGGCGTGGTCAGAAATTCGGACAAGGATGAGTGCATGGGCAAGGCTCTCCGCAAGGGGTGGAAGGTCTCAAGAACGGGAGCGAACGGGCATTGATCTTGTGGAAGCGCCGAGGCATGTTCGGAGCAAGGAGAAGAACCATGCATAAACACATCTGGCTCTGGATCGGCGGCGTGGTCGGGGTGCTGACCAT
>CAYLNA010000464.1:0-1778 GCA_964384665.1 uncultured Desulfovibrionaceae bacterium
ACGACATGCCCGGCGTGACCCGCGACAGCATCGTGGCCGAGGTCCGGGGCGAGGAACGGACCTACACCCTGGTCGACACCGGCGGCATCATCCCGAACTCCAGCAACGAAATCGAGATGGACATCTACGAGCAGGCCCGCGAAGCCATGGACAACGCGGATCTGATCCTGTTCGTGGTCGACGGCCGTGACGGCCTGCACCCTCAGGACGAGCAGGTGGCCCAGTATCTGCGCCAGTCGGGCCGGCAGGTGCGGGTGGTGGTCAACAAGGTCGATGGGGCCGAACAGGAGGAAGTGCTGTCCGCCGAATTCTTCGCCCTGGGTTTTCCCATGAACTGCGTGTCCGCCGCTCACGGCTTTGGCATGGGCGAACTGCGGGATATCATCGAGTCATCCCTGCCGGCCGAGGGTACGGGCGAGTACGCCGCAGCCGAGGGCGGGCTCAAGATCGCACTCCTGGGCCGCCCCAATGCGGGCAAGTCGTCCCTGATCAACGCCTTGCTGGGGAAGAAGCGCCTCATCGTCAGCTCCGAGGCCGGGACAACGCGGGATTGCGTGGACGTGGTCGTGGAGCGCGGGGGCAAGACCTACACCTTCATCGATACGGCCGGAGTGCGCCGCAAATCCAAAGTTACGGATTCCTTGGAATACTTTAGTGTGGTTCGGTCTTTTCAGGCCGCCAGACGGGCCGATGTGGTCGTGCTGGTTCTGGATGTGACCGGCGGCGTGGTCGGTCAGGACAAGCGTCTACTTTCGTTTTTGGACGAGGAGAAAGTTCCTTTTGTCATCGTGGTCAACAAGATTGACCTTTTGACCAAGGATCAGCTGGCCCAGGCCAAGAAGGCCTTGGTCGATGAATTCAGTTTCTGCGCCCATGTCCCGGTGCTCTATTCGTCGTCTCTGTCCATGGCCGGTTTGGGCGGGCTCTTGCCTTTGATCGAGAAGCTGTGGGAGCAGTGCGGACAGCGCGTGACCACGGGCGAACTGAACCGTCTGGTCAAACTGGTTATGGAGCGGCATCAGCCTCCGGTCATGGGCGGCCGGCGAGGCAAGATCTACTACATGACCCAGGCCGCCTCCAAGCCGCCGACCTTTGTCTTCTTCGTCAATGCTGACAAGCTGTTCCATGGCAGCTATGTCCGCTATCTGGAGAATCAGCTGCGCAAGGTCTTCCGCCTGGACAAGACGCCCATTCGCATGGTGTTCCGCTCCAGCCACGACAACGACAAATAGGCGAAGCCGGGCGCAGCCGGGCGAAGCCGGGTGTGCGTGAGGAGTGAAATCGGGGCTCTGCCCCGCACCCCGCCAGGGGCCCGGCCCCTGGACCCGACCATGGGGCTTCCGTCTCTTGGCTGGGCCTCCCTTGACCCGCCAGAACCCTTGTCCTAGTGTCCCCCGACGCTCCGGACGGCCGTTCCGGACCCATAACGACACGCCCATATCGAGGAGGACGCATGGTTCAGAAAGCAGATACAATTTGGTTCGATGGCAAGCTCGTGCCCTGGGACGAGGCCCAGGTTCATGTCCTGACCCACACCCTGCACTATGGCGTGGGCGTGTTCGAAGGCATCCGTTGCTACACCTGCGCGGATGGGGGCTCGGCCGTATTCCGCCTGGAAGAGCATGTGGATCGGCTCTTTCTGTCGGCCAAGATCAACGAGATGGTCATCCCCTTTTCCCAGACCGAGATCTGCCAAGCCATCATCGACACCCTGAAGGCCAACAAGCTGGCCGAGGGCTATGTCCGCCCCCTGTCCTTCATCGGCGCCGGCGCCATGG
>CAYLNA010000465.1:0-1774 GCA_964384665.1 uncultured Desulfovibrionaceae bacterium
TCGATGTCGTCCAGGTCGTGGCTGACCAGGACCATGGGCAGGTCGAAGCGTTCCAGGATGGCGGACAGTTCCTCGCGCATGCGTTGGCGCAGGGGTTGGTCCAGGGCGGTGAACGGTTCGTCCAGAAGGAGAAGGTCCGGGCCGGGGGCCAGGGCCCGGGCCAGGGCCGCGCGCTGGCGCTGGCCGCCGGAAATCTGGTGCGGCTTGCGGCCGGCGAGGTCCGCCAGGCCGCACAGTTCGAGCAGTTCGTCGACGCGGGCGCGGTGCGCGGGCTTCATCGCGCCGAAGACGGGCTTGAGGCCGAAGGCGACGTTGTCGCGCACGGTCAGGTGAGGGAAAAGGGCATAGTCCTGGAAAAGCATGCCGATCTTGCGCGCGCGGGCCGGAATGTTCACGCCGGCCCGGGCGTCGAAAAAGCATCGCTCCCGGACTTCGATCCGGCCGCTGTCGGGAGCGAGCAGTCCGGCCAGGGCCAGGAGGGTCAGGCTCTTGCCCGAGCCCGATGGGCCGAAGAGGGCGACGCGCTGGCTGCTGGCCTCGAAGCGCGCCCGCAGGTGGAAGCCGCCCGCAGTCCCGCGGACATGGACGCTGAAATCGCAGGCCATGGTCCGGTCGCCGGGATGGAACTGGTGCGGAGCCGACGGGGGCGAAAGCGGGGCGGTGCGGCCGATCACGAACATGTCCTCTCCTCAGGCGGGCCATTTGGGCGTCAAAAGCCGCCCCGAAATCCACAAAATAAGCGTGCAGAGCACGGAAATGAGCAGGACGAGCTGGGCGGCCAGGCTATCCTGCCCGGCCTGGGTCGCGCTGTACACGGCCAGGGACAGGGTCTGGGTGCGGCCCGGCAGATTGCCGGCGATCATCAGCGTGGCCCCGAATTCGCCCATGGCCCGCGCGAAGGCGAGCATGGTTCCGGCCAGGATGCCGCGCCCGGCCAGGGGTAGGCAGACGCGCAGGAAGATCCGCCATTCCGGATAGCCGAGGGTGCGGGCCGCGTTTTCGTATTTGCTTTCCACCCCGTCCAGGGCGGCCCGGGCGGACTTGAAGATCAGCGGGAAGGAGACCACGGCGGCCGCGACCACCGCGCCCTGCCAGGTAAAGATGAGCGAGACGCCGAAGGTCGTTTCCAGCCAGCGGCCGACAAATCCGTTCCGTCCCAGGAGCACGATCAGGTAATAGCCCAGGACCGTGGGCGGCAGGACCATGGGTAGGCTCAGCACGGAGTCCAGCAGATCCTTGCCCGGAAAGCGGTAGCGGTGAAAGATCCAGCCCAGGAGCACGCCCGCCATGAGCGCGGCCAGGGTGGCCAGGGAGGCGACGCGCAGACTGAGCTGCACGGGAAAGAGAACATCGAGATCCATGGGGGGCTCCTGATCCATGCGCCGGGCTGGCTCACTCCGCGGGTGCGATTCGGTCAGGCTGAGCAACAACCGGGCCGGACCGTGCCATCGCGGCCGGCTTTGCGCCGCGTGTCAGGTGGCCGTGCCGCGATTCGTATGCCGCGCGGGCGTTTGGCGGCAACGCGGTCACGCCTTCGGGGAAAAGCGTGATCACCTCGGGCCGTCGTGACAGATGTCCGTCGGGCTTCGTGTCGGCGCGGGACGGAACGATGGTGGCGACAGTATTGAACTGCCTGACGATTTTGTATGCGGCGATGTCGTCAAACGTGATCGCCGATATGTATTATTTATAACATATTGAAAATATTGAATTGAATGCTAGCGTAGTTTCATCCTTGCGCTCGGTGTCCCTCTCGTGAGGCGGGAGTCGGGCC
>CAYLNA010000466.1:0-1773 GCA_964384665.1 uncultured Desulfovibrionaceae bacterium
CTGACCCCGGACCTGAACCTGCGCGACGGCGACTTCATCACCGTGCGCGACGTGGGCTCCAGGGGCTGACCATGAAATGCACACGCTGCAAGATCCCCGCTGTCGTCGCCCTGCCCAGCCACCACGCCGCCTTCTGCAAGGACTGCTTCCTGCTCTTCGCCCGCCGTTTGGTCGAACGGGCCATCAAGGAGCACGACATGTTCACCATGGACGACCGCATCCTGGTCGCCATTTCCGGCGGCAAGGACTCCCTGGCCCTGACCTGGCAGCTCAAGGAGCTGGGCTACGACATCAGCGGCCTGCACATCGACCTCGGCATTCCCGAGTCCTCGCCCATTGCCCGGGGCTATTCGGAACGCTTCTGCGCCACGCACGGCATCGAGCTGCACGTCCTGGAGATGGCCCCCCTGGGCCTGGCCATGGGCGAGGTCAAAAAGCGGGTCAAGCGCCCCATCTGCTCGGTCTGCGGCCAGACCAAACGCTATTTCTTCAACAAGTTCGCCATGGAAAACGGATTCACGGTCCTGGCCACGGGCCACAACCTGGACGACGAAACCGCTCGCCTCATGGCCAACGTCATGCGCTGGGACGTGGAATACCTGAGCGACCAGGGCCCGGTCATGCCGGCCGAAAACGGCTTCGCCAAGAAGACCAAGCCGCTCTTCCGCATGTCCGAATTCGAGACCGCCAACCTCTGCTTCCTGGCCGGCGTCGACTACGGCCACGCGCCCTGCCCCTATAGCTCCAAGGCCAGCTTCCCCATCTACAAGCACATGCTGGCCGACCTGGAAGACATCCAGCCCGGCCGCAAGATCCATTTCTACGACGCCTTTCTCGCGCGCGGCCGCGCCGGCTTCGCCCGCAACGAAGAACAGTCCGCGCCGGTCCTGCCGTGCACGAAATGCGGCTATCCGACCTCGGCCGGAGAATGCGGCGTCTGCCGGCTGAAGGAGAGGATGGAGGCGGAGTGACGCTCTCGACGGGACAGGGCCGGGCAACGGCGGTCCGCCGGGCCGGACGGGAATGGGGACCGGAAATTCAGCGGCAGACGGTGGTGTTCCGCCCGACGTTCTTGGCCGCGTACAAGTTCTGATCGGCCCGCTCGACCAAGTCGGACGCGCTTTCCCCACGCCGGAAGCAGGTCACCCCGACGCTCAGGGAAACGTGCTCCTCGACCCCGGCCTTGGGGAAAAAAGGATGCTTCAGAAAGGCGAGGCGGACCCGCTCGGCGACGCGGGCCGCTTCCTCGCGGCAGGTCGCCGGCAGAATGAGAAAAAACTCCTCGCCCCCGTAGCGGTAGGCGGAATCGGATTCACGAATGCGACCGAGGATGATCCGGCCCAGCTCGGCCAGGACCGCGTCCCCGCACAGATGTCCGTGGCTGTCGTTGTAGCGCTTGAAGTGGTCGATATCGAGCAGACACAGGGCCAGCGGGTTCTGATGCCGCATGCTCCGGTCCATCTCGGCCTGGAGCTGCTTGAAGAAATGGCGGGCGTTGTACAGGCCGGTCAGATCGTCGGTCAGGCTCAGTTCCCGGTAGCGCAGCTCACTGCGCCGCAGATCCTCCTCGACGGCCTTGCGCCGCTGGATCTCGGCCTCCAATTCCTGGGTCCGCCGCGCGACCTCGCGTTCGAGATGCTCTCGGTACAGCTTGTTTTCGCGCTTCAGGGCCGATTTTTCCAGACAGGTTCGGACGGTGTGGACGACCAGCTCCAGGCTCGGAAAGGGCTTGGTCAGAAAATCCCAGGCCCCCCGGCGCAGGGCGTCGATGAC
>CAYLNA010000467.1:0-1768 GCA_964384665.1 uncultured Desulfovibrionaceae bacterium
GTGGCCCTGCCCACGGGCGCGCCGCCCCTGACCACCCTGTCCGTGCTGATCATGGGCGGCCTGGGTTCATGGTCCAAATTTGGCCAGGTCCTGACCGTGTTCGTGCCGCTGCTGCTCTGTTCGGCCGGGCTGCTCATCCCCTTCACGGCCCGGCTCTGGAACATTGGCATCGAGGGTCAGGTCGTACTCGGGGCCATCTTCGCCACCGGCGCGCTGATGCCCGTGGCCCAAGGCGGCCCTGGCCATATCGCCCTGGCCCTGGGGGCCGGCATTGTCGGCGGCGCGCTGTGGGCCCTGGTCTCCGGGCTGCTCAAGACCTGGGGCCGCGTGCATGAGATCTTTTCCGGCCTGGGCCTCAATTTCGTGGCCATGGGCCTGACCATCTGGCTCATCTTCGGACCCTGGAAGCGCCCCGGCGTGGCCTCCATGAGCGGCACCGAAACCCTCCACGCCAGCCTGTGGCTGGACCGCATCGGCAATCTGGCCGCCAGCTGGACCGCCCTGACGCTGGCGGCCGTGGCCCTGGTCGGCGTCGGTATCCTGCTGCGGCGCACCCGCTGGGGCCTGAAGCTCAAGGCCGTGGGCCAGAATCCCAAGGCCGCGCGCCTCTTCGACCTCTCGCCCAGATCCCGCATGCTCCAGGCCTTCGCCCTGTGCGGAGCCCTGGGCGGACTGGCCGGGGCCGTGCAGGTGCTCGGCGTCTACCACCGCCTGCTGCCGAGCATTTCCTCGGGCTACGGCTACACCGCCCTCATGGTCGGGATGATGGCCGCCTACCGCGTGACCTTCGTGCCGTTCATCTGTCTCTTTTTCGCCATTTTGAACGTGGGCTCCATCCAACTGCCCTTGCAGCTCAACCTGGATTCGTCCTTGAGCGGCGTCATCCAGGGCCTGATGGTGTTGTCCGTCTTCGTCACCCAGGGCCTCAAGGCCTGGATGCTCCGCCGCCGGGAGGGATGCTGATGCAGGAATTCATGCTTGTCCTGGCCGGGATTCTCCTGGCCGGAGCGCCCCTGGTGCTGGCCACCCTGGGCGAGACCATCACCGAGAAGGCTGGGGTCATCAATCTGTCCCTGGACGGAACCATGCTCCTGGCGGCCATGGCCGCCTTTGCCGCGGCCGCGACCACGGGCAGCCCATGGCTCGGCGCGGCCGGCGGCATGGCTGTCGGCGCGGGCGTGGCCCTGATCTTGGGCCTGACCAACATCTATCTCGGCCAATCCCAACTGGCCGTGGGCTTTATTCTGACGCTGCTGGCGCGGGACCTGGCCTATTTTCTGGGCCATTCCTTTTCCCGCCAGCCCGGTCCGGACCTGGGCTATTGGGGCATTCCCGGCCTGGGCGACGCGCCGATCCTGGGCGCGCTGTTCGGACGGCAGTCGCCGGTGGTGGCCATCAGTCTGGCCGTCATTTTCCTGTGCTGGTGGTGGATGTACCGAACCAACGCCGGCATGCGCCTGCGGGCCGTGGGCGAATCGCCGCGCGCGGCCTTTGGGCGCGGCATCCGGGTCCGGCTGTCGCGTCTGTGGGCCTGTCTGGCTGGCGGAGCGTTGGTGGGCTTGGCCGGAGCGGCCTATTCCCTGGCCGTGAAACCAGGCTGGGGCCGGCCCCAGGGCTGCGAGGGCGCAGGCTGGATCGCCCTGGCCATCGTCATCTTCGGCGGCTGGCACCCGGTGCGGGCGGCCATCGGCGCCTATTTCTTCGCCACGCTGCAGGTCTCGGGCATCTACCTGCAAGACATCTTCCCCTCCATCCCGGCCCAGGTCTT
>CAYLNA010000468.1:0-1760 GCA_964384665.1 uncultured Desulfovibrionaceae bacterium
TGGAGGTATGGCATGGCTTTGAAGAGGAATTTGGCGCTCATCGTCTTCGCCTTGTGGGCCGGGCCGGTCTTGGCCGAAGGCGAGATCACGGTCACGAAGAGCGTCGTCGACACTTTGCGCTACGCGCCGCTCCTGGAATCGATCAAGAGCAACCGGGAAGCCGTGGGGCATGATCTGGAGAAATCGCGCGGACGCTGGTACCCGAAGCTCGACGTCCAGGCCGGAGCGGGCACGGACGCCCATAGCAGCGAGCTGACCCGCGACAGCGGCGAGGACAACGACTGGGACGGCCGGACCGAGGCCGGGGTGTATCTGCGGCAGCGGTTGTATGACGGCGGCGAGGCCTCCAGTCAGATCCGCCTGGACGAGACGCGGCTGTCCTCGTTGGAATTCCGGGTTTTCGACAACGCCGAATCCCTGGCCCTGGACGCGATCATCGCGACCCTGGAAGTGTACCGCCAGCGCGAACTCGTCTTTCTGGCCGAGGAGAACGCCAAGGCGCACCGGGAAATCCTGGCCTCCTTGCAGGAGCGGGCCACGGCCGGAGCCGGCAGCGTCGCCGACGTGACCCAGACTCAGGCCCGCCTGTCCATGGCTCTGGCCTCCCTGGCCAAGACCCATTCCAATTTGCAGGCCGCCCTGTCCAATTTCAAGCGCCTGACCGGCTATATGCCGGGCCAAATCGTCATGTCTCCCTATCCCGCCGATCGTCTTCCGAACTCCCCGGATGAAGTGGTCGCCTTGGCCGCGACCGGCAATCCGAAGATCAACGCCGCCGTCGAGGACATCAAGACCGAAACCGAGCGGGTCAATATCTCCGAATCCACGTATCATCCCTATGTGTATGCGGAAGTGTCGTCCTCCTATTCCGATGGGGTGGAAAGCCAGGACGACTGGGACCAGACCAACGCGGCCATGGTCCGCATGAACTGGAATCTGTACAACGGCGGCTCGGACCTGGCCGCGATCAAGGCGGCCAAGGCCCGCAAGCGCCAGATCGAGGAAGAACGGAAGGATCTGATGCTGGCCGTCGAGGACGAAACCAAGGCCACCTGGGCCCAGTATAAGGCTTCCCGCGACGAGGTGCGGGAATACACGGCGGCCAAGGACCAGAACCGGGCGACCAAGGAGATGTATTTGGAGCAGTTCGGCGTCGGCCAGCGCAGCCTGCTCGACGTGCTCGATTCGGAAAACGAGGTTTTCCAGTCGTCCCTGCAGCTCGTGACGTCCTCGGTTAACGAGCATATCGCCGCCTACAAGCTGTTGGCCCTGGCCGGACGCTTGAACGACAGCCTGGGCGTGGACCCCGGGTTGTATAAGACGGCCCAGAAATAGCCGGGATAGCACTGCAATTCGGCAAGGAGGCGCGAGCCTCCTTTTTTTGTCGCGGGCGGAAAAAGTGCATGGACGTCCCGATTGACCCATGCTAGGCGGGCGAAGTCGCGATCGCGGCGAGTGGCGGAGGAGGATGGTGCATGGAGCGCGTGGACGCGCGAAAACAAAGGAGGCGGATGTGCTGGTGGATTTTGGAAAGAAGGTGGTCCTGGGGCTGATCGCGGCGGCGTGTCTGGTGGGCGCGCATGCGGCCGCCGTGTCTTCCGTGGTTGGATAGCTCGGACGAGGCGGCGCGAGCCGGCCCACTCGGTGAATATATCCCGCGCCCAGGGCGCGGGTTTTTTTATGCGGCGCGATGGAAGCCCACGCAAAAACGGCGGTCGGAATATCCGGCCGCCGTTTTTGCGTTCGAGAAGGCGGGGTTA
>CAYLNA010000469.1:0-1754 GCA_964384665.1 uncultured Desulfovibrionaceae bacterium
CCATGGCGCCGGCGCCGATGAAGGACAGGGGGCGGACATAGCCCTCGGCCAGCTTATTGGCCTTCAGGGTGTCGAGGATGGCCTGGCGGATCTCGGCCTGGGAAAAAGGAATGACCATCTCGTTGATCTTGGCCGAAAGAAAGAGGCGCTCCACATGCTCTTCCAGACGGAACACGGCCGAACCGCCGTCCGCGCAGGTGTAGCAGCGGATGCCCTCGAACACGCCCACGCCATAGTGCAGGGTGTGGGTCAGGACATGGACCTGGGCCTCGTCCCAGGGCACGAGCTTGCCGTCGAACCAAATCTTGTCTGCTTTCTGAACCATGCGTCCTCCTCGATATGGGCGTGTCGTTATGGGCCGGAACGGCTGTCCGGAGCGTCGGGGGACACTAGGACAAGGGTCCTGGCGGGTCAAGGGAGGCCCCGCCGAGGAAGCCTCCTCATGATCGGGTCCAGGGGCCGAGCCCCTGGCGGGGCGCGGGGCGGAGCCCCGATTTCGCTCCCCGCCCAAGTCCGGCCGGGCTATTTCTCGTTGTCGTGGCTGGAGCGGAAGACCATGCGGATGGGCGTCTTGTCCAGACGGAAGACCTTGCGCAGCTGATTCTCCAGATAGCGGACATAGCTGCCGTGGAAGAGCTTGTCGTCATTGACGAAGAAGACAAAGGTCGGCGGCTTGGAGGCGGCCTGGGTCATGTAATAGATCTTGCCCCGCCGACCGCCCATGACCGGGGGTTGGTGCCGCTCCATGACCAGCTTGACCAGCCGGTTCAACTCGCCCGTGGTCACGCGCTGCCCGCACTGTTCCCAGAGCTTCTCGATCAGGGGCAGAAGCCCGCCCAGCCCGGCCATGCTGATGGACGAGGAATAGAGCACCGGGACATGGGCGCAAAAACCGAATTCATCGGCCATGCCCTTCTTGGCCTGGGCCAGTTGATCCTTGGTCAGGAGGTCGATCTTGTTGACCACGATGACAAAAGGAACTTTCTCCTCGTCCAGGAACGAGAGCAGACGCTTGTCCTGACCCACCACGCCGCCGGCCACGTCCAGAACCAGCACGACCACGTCGGCCCGCCGGGCGGCCTGAAAGGAACGAACCACGCTGAAATACTCCAAGGAATCCGTGACCTTGGATTTACGGCGCACCCCGGCCGTGTCGATAAAGGTGTAGGTCTTGCCCCCGCGCTCCACGACCACGTCCACGCAGTCCCGCGTGGTTCCGGCCTCGTCGCTGACGATGAGACGCTTCTTCCCCAGCAGAGCGTTGATCAGGGACGACTTGCCCGCGTTGGGGCGGCCCAGAAGGGCGATCTTGAGGCCGCCCTCGGCCGCCGCGTATTCGCCCGTGCCCTCGGCCGGCAGGGAGGACTCGATGATGTCGCGCAGCTCGCCCATGCCAAAACCGTGGGCGGCGGACACGCAGTTCATGGGAAAGCCCAGGGCGAAGAATTCGGCGGAGAGCACCTCCTCCTGTTCGGCCCCATCGACCTTGTTGACCACAACCCGCACCTGCCGGCCGGACTGGCGCAGGTACTGGGCCACCTGCTCGTCCTGGGGGTGCAGGCCGTCGCGGCCGTCGACCACGAACAGAATCAGATCCGCGTTGTCCATGGCCTCGCGGGCCTGCTCGTAGATGTCCATCTCGATGGCGTCGCTGGAGTTCGGGATGATGCCACCGGTGTCGACCAGGGTGTAGGCCCGCTCCTCGCCCCGGACCTCGGCCACGATGCTGTCGCGGGTCACGCCGGGCATGTCGT
>CAYLNA010000470.1:0-1753 GCA_964384665.1 uncultured Desulfovibrionaceae bacterium
TGGCCAATCCCGACAGCCCGGCCCGGCGCGCCCTGGCCGGATCGAGCGCCAGGTTTTTGCTGGTGTCCTTCACCTCGGACTGGCTTTACCCCACCTATCAGTCCCGCCAGGTGGTGGATGTGCTCAAAAGTCTGGGCCGGGACGTGAGTTTCTGCGAACTCACGGCGGCCTGGGGGCACGACGCCTTTCTGCTCCCGGACGCGCGGCTGGAAACCCTGATCCGTGGATTCCTGGGAGGTTTGCATGGCTGCTGAGCAGTGCGCGGGGGGAAGCCCGGAATTGCGCTTTGACCTGCGCATCGTCGCGTCCTGGATCGAGCCGGGCAGCCGGGTCTTGGACCTGGGCTGCGGGGACGGCAAGCTCCTGCGCCATCTGCGGGGCGTTAAGAACGCGCGCGGCCTGGGCATCGAGCACGACGAAGACGAGGTCGTGGCCTGCGTGGCCCAGGGCCTGTCCGTCATCCATGGGGACATCAACGCCGAATTGGCTGGCTTTCCGGATCGATCCTTCGACTGTGTCGTGGTCAGTCAGACCCTGCAGCAGGCTTATGCGCCCACGGAACTCATCCGGCAGATGCTCAGGGTGGGGCGTCTTGGCATCGTCAGCTTTCCCAATTTCTGCTACCTGCCGGTGCGTCTGCAGATGGCCTTTTCCGGGCATGTGCCGGTCACGCCGGAGCTGCCCTATCAGTGGTACAACACGCCCAATATCCGGGTTTTGAGCCTGGAGGATTTCCGGACCTACGCCCGGGCCGTGCCTTTTGCCATCAAGCGCGCCCTGGCCGTCAATCCGTCCGACGACGGCTCCATCCGCGAAGTGCGCTTCTGGCCCAATCTGCTGGCCTCGTACGGCATCTTCATGATAGCCAGCGCCTGAACCACGCATCCCGGCCCTGGCCGGCAAGGAGGACCCATGCACAGATTCGAAACCAAGGCCCTGCACCACGGCCATGTCCCGGACGCCACGGGCTCGCGAGCCATTCCCGTGCACCGCACGGCCGCCTATTTGTTCCGGGACACGGCCCACGCCGCTGATTTGTTCGCCCTGCGCCGGGTCGGGCACATTTACAGCCGCCTCGGCAATCCGACCCAGGAGATCCTGGAAACCCGCCTGGCCGAACTCGAAGGCGGCAAGGCCGCCCTGGCCCTGGCCTCGGGCACGGCGGCCATCCACTACACGATCATCAACATCTGCCGTCAGGGCGATGAACTGGTTTCGTCCCGCACGCTCTACGGCGGCACGCACACCATGTTCGCGGCCATTCTGCCCGAGGCCGGGATCACGACCCGCTTCGTGGACATCCATGACCTGGGCGCGGTGGAAGCGGCCATCACCGAGCGCACGCGGCTCATCTACACCGAGGTCATCGGCAATCCGGCCCTGGACGTGGCCAACATCGAGGCCCTGGCCGAGATCGCCCACGCCCACAAGCTGCCCCTGGTGGTGGACGCGACCTTCGCCACGCCCTATTTGTTCCGACCCCTGGAATACGGGGCGGACATCGTCATCCATTCCCTGACCAAATGGATCGGTGGCCACGGCACGGCCATTGGCGGGGCGGTCATCGACGGCGGCAACTTTGATTGGACCGACCCCAAGTTCGCCCTCTACAACGAGCCCGACGCCTCCTATCATGGCCTGCGCTATGCCCACGATCTGGGCGAGTTGAACGAGCTGGCCTTTATCATGCGCCTGCGGCTGGCGCCGCTGCGAAATCTTGGGGCCTGCCTCGCGCCGGACCACTGCTGGATCT
>CAYLNA010000471.1:0-1747 GCA_964384665.1 uncultured Desulfovibrionaceae bacterium
AGATGGATCGTTCCGGCGCTGATTTTTTTCGCGTTGTTGACATGATCAAGGATCGACTCAAGGCCAAGCCCGTGCCGCTGCACCTGCCCATCGGCGCCGAGGAGAACTTTCAGGGTCAGATCGATTTGGTGCGCAAGGTTGCCTTGTATTATGACGAGGAATCCAAGGGCGAAAATATCGAAGTGCGCGAAATCCCGGCCGATATGGTTGATTTGGTTGACGAATGGAGAATGCATCTCGTCGAAGCCATCGCCGAGGAAGACGAGACCCTGCTGGAAAAATACCTGGGCGGCGAGGAATTGCAGCCCGAGGAAATCATGGCGGGTATCCGTCAGGCGACCATCGCCCTGAAGATTTGTCCCGTGATTTGCGGCACCGCCTTCAAGAATAAAGGCGTCCAGGCCCTGCTTGACTGCGTGGTGGATTATCTGCCGTCTCCAGTCGATATTCCGGCCATGGTCGGCACGGATCCGGATTCAGGCGCGGAGATCACGTGTGAGTGCTCCGATGATTTGCCGTTGAGCGCGTTGGCCTTCAAGTTGATGGCTGATCCGTTCATTGGGCACTTGACGTTTTTGCGTATTTATTCCGGTGTGTTGGAAGCTGGCACAACTGTCTTGAATGCGGCTTCCGGCAAAAAGGAACGCATTGGTCGCTTGCTCAAGATGCACGCCAACAAGCGCGAAGATATCAAGGAAGCCTATGCTGGCGACATCGTCGCGGCGGTCGGCCTGAAGCAGACGGGTACGGGTGAAACGCTGTGTGATTTGAAGCGTCCCGTGTTGCTCGAGTCCATGGATTTTCCCGAGCCCGTTATTGAGGTCGCCATCGAGCCCAAGACCAAGACGGATCGTGATTCCTTGAGTCAGGCGTTGCAGAAATTGGCCAAGGAAGATCCTTCCTTCCGCGTCAAGACCAATGAAGAGACCGGTCAAACCTTGATCGCCGGCATGGGCGAACTCCATCTGGAGATCATCGTCGACCGTTTGACCCGTGAGTTCAAGGTTGACGCCAATGTCGGCCAGCCGCAGGTCGCATACCGCGAGACCATTTCCAAACCAGCGGAAAAGGATCTCAAGTACGCCAAGCAGTCTGGTGGTCGCGGCCAGTATGGCCATGTCGTCATCAAGGTCGAACCGCGCGAGCCTGGCGAGGGCTATCTGTTCGTGAATTCCATCGTTGGCGGCGTCATTCCGAAGGAATATATCGCCCCTGTCGATAAAGGCATCCAGGACGCGCTGCAGAACGGAATCATGGCCGGCTTCCCCATGGTGGACGTAAAGGTCGAACTTGTTCACGGATCGTATCATGAGGTCGACTCTTCGGAGCAGGCGTTCTACATCGCTGGATCCATGGCGGTCAAAGAAGCCTGTCATAAAGCCGCTCCGGTCTTGCTTGAGCCCATCATGTTCGTGGAGGTCCTGACTCCCGATGACTACATGGGGGATGTCATGGGCGATCTGAATGGACGTCGCGGCCGGATCGTCAGCCTGGAAATGCGTCATGGAATGCAGATCATCCGCGCCAACGTGCCGCTGAGCAGTATGTTTGGCTACGCCACGGACCTTCGTTCGAAAACGCAGGGGCGCGCGACATATACCATGCTGTTCGATCATTACGATCGGGTCCCTGCAAGTCTTGCCGAAGAACTGACCAAGAAATGAGAATGGAGGGCTGAATATGGCCAAGCAAAAATTTGAGAGAAAAAAGCCTCATGTCAATATTGGAACCATTGGTCATATCGACC
>CAYLNA010000472.1:0-1741 GCA_964384665.1 uncultured Desulfovibrionaceae bacterium
CTTCTGGACGGATCGCCATGCCCCAACTCGACGACTTCATTGCCCGCTGGAGCGGTTCCCACGGTTCCGAGCGCGCCAACAGCCAGCGTTTTCTGACCGAACTGATCCTTGCCCTGGGCCTGCCGCCCATGCCCACGGCGGCCGAGGACGCGCCCGCCTACGAATTCGAACACCAGGTGCCCTACAAGGACGACGGCGGCACGGTCCATGATCTGCGCATCGACCTCTACAAGCGCGGCTGCTTCGTGCTCGAATCCAAGCAGGGCATGGAGATCCGCGACCGCACGCCCCTGGAACAAATCGTCGCCACCCCGGCCAAGGCCGGAACCCGGCGTGGCACCTCGGCCTGGGACCGGCTCATGGACCGCGCCTTCCATCAGGCCGAGGGCTATGTCCGCCGCCTCCCGGCCAGCGAGGGTCGCCCGCCGTTTATCATCGTGCTCGATGTCGCCTTCGCCTTTGACCTCTACGCCGAATTTTCCTGCACCGGCGGCTTGTACGCGCCCTTTCCCGCGCCCGGAGCCAACCGCTTTTTCCTGGCCGATCTGGCCCGGCCCGAAGTCGCCGCCATGCTCACCGCCATCTGGACCGATCCGCTGAGCCTTGATCCAGCCCGGCGTTCGGCCAAGGTCACGCGCGACATCGCGGCCCATCTGGCCGAGCTGGCCAAGTCCTTGGAAGCCGAGCACGCGCCCGAGGACGTGGCCGCCTTTCTGATGCGCTGCCTGTTCACCATGTTCGCCGAGGATGTCGGCCTTTTGCCCGATGGCTGTTTTCAGCACATCCTGGAAGACAGTCAGGGCCGACCCGACGGCTTCGCGCCCACGGCCGAAGAATTGTGGCGGGCCATGAATGTCGGCGGCTGGTCCGTGGCCGTGCGCGATAAACTGTTGCGCTTCAACGGCGGCATTTTCGCCGATCCCCACGCCCTGAACCTGGACCACACCCAGATCGCCGTACTGCTCAAGGCCGCCAAGGCCGACTGGCGCGAGGTGGAGCCCGCCATCTTCGGCACCCTGCTCGAACGCGCCCTGAACCCACGCGAACGCCACAAACTCGGCGCGCATTTTACGCCCCGCGCCTATGTCGAGCGTCTCGTGGCCCCGGCCCTGATCACGCCCCTGCGTCAGGAGTGGCGCAGCGTCCAGGCTGCGGCCTCCATGACCGCCGAGAACGATCCGGCCAAGGCGCTGAAAATCGTCACCGCCTTCCAGAAAAAACTCTGCCTGCTGCGCGTGCTGGACCCGGCCTGCGGCACGGGCAATTTTCTGTACGTGGCCTTTGAACTGTTAAAGCGCCTGGAAGCCGAGGTCATGCAGGAAGAAGCCCGCTACGGCGGCCAGGCCCGTCTGCGCCTGGAGGGCGCGCACATCGACCCGCACCAGTTCCTGGGCCTGGAGCTGAACCCGCGCGCGGCCCGCATCGCCGAAATGGTGCTCTGGATCGGCTATCTGCAATGGCATTTCCGCACCCACGGGCACACGCCGCCCAGCGAACCCATCATCCGCGCCTTCCGCAACATCGAAGAACGCGACGCCATCCTGGCCTGGGACGCCTGGGCTTACCGCGCCGACGAAACGGGCCAACCCATCATGCGCTGGGACGGGCACAGCACCAAGGTCGATCCGGTAACTAGCCGCGACGTGCCCGACGCGGACCAGCAAGTGCCGGACATGATTTTCACCAACCCGCGCCCGGCCGACTGGCCCGAGGCCGACTACATCATCGGCAACCCGCCGTT
>CAYLNA010000473.1:0-1738 GCA_964384665.1 uncultured Desulfovibrionaceae bacterium
GCCTATCCCGAAACCAACATTTCGCCCCTCAATCCGGAGTAACGCATGGATCATGGTTTTTTTCGGGTCATTTCTCCGGATCGGTTTCACGCCCTCTTGGCCGAGTTCGCGTCCGTGGGCGTCGAAAACGTCGGCCTGGAAGACTGCCTGGACCGGATCGTCGCCAGCGACATCATCGCCACGGAAAATCTTCCGGCCCTGAACCGGTCCTGCATGGACGGCTACGCCCTGCGCGCGGCCGAGACGTTTGGGGCCAGCGAGGGCAATCCCAGCTATCTGGAACTGGCCCGCAGCGCGGCCATCGACGAGGTGGTCGCCCAGGCCCTGCTTCCGGGCGAATGCATGGGCATCGCCACGGGCGGATCCCTGCCGCCGGGCGCGGACGCGGTGCTCATGGTCGAGCATGCCCAGCTTCTGGGCCAGACCACGGTCGAGATCCGCAAGACCGTCACGCCGGGCGAGAACGTCATGCTCGCGGGCGAGGACGCGGCCGCAGGGAGCGTTGTCTTCTCCTCGGGCTGGCGGTTGCGGGCCCAGGACGTGGGTTTGCTGGCGGCCTTGGGCCATGTCGGCGCGCCGGTCTATCGTCGGCCGCGCTGCGGGATCATCTCCACCGGCGATGAACTGGTGCCCGTGGAGGCCATGCCCCGGCCCGGCCAGATCCGCGATGTCAATTCCCACACCCTGGCCTGTCTGGCCCGGCAGGCGGGCGCGGAGGTCCGGTCCTATGGGTTGGTCCCGGACGATCTCGCCTCCTTGATCGCCGCCCTGGCCACGGGCTTGGACGAGAACGACGCGCTTTTTGTTTCTGGCGGCAGCTCCATCGGCGTGCGCGATCTGACCATCGCCGCCCTGGAATCCTTTGCCGACAGCGAGATTCTGGCCCACGGCGTGTCCATCAGCCCCGGCAAGCCGACCATCCTGGCCCGAGTCGGGGGCAAGCCCGTGCTCGGCCTGCCCGGTCAGGTCGCCTCGGCCCAGATCGTCATGCTCGTCTTTGGCCAGGAACTGCTCCGCCATCTGGGCGGAGACGCGCGGGCCTTCGATCCCGCGCGCCGCGAGACGCGCGCGGCCCGGCTCGGCGCGAACGTGTCCTCCAAGCCGGGCCGCGAGGATTATGTGCGGGTCAAGCTGGAAGAACGGGACGGCGGGCTGGTGGCCATGCCCCGGCTGGGCAAGTCCGGCCTGCTGCGGACCTTGATCGAGGCCGATGGCCTGCTGCGCTTGGATGCGGCCCTGGAAGGAATGGCGGCGGGGCGGGACGTGTCCGTCTGGATCGTGTAGAACCGTGCAAAGCGAGAGAACCGTGAAGCGAAATATTTATTTGAAGACCGTGCCCGTGGCCGAGGCCCTGCGCACGACCATGGACGCCCTGGACCGCGACAGCCTGGTCGCCTCGGAACGTATCCCCGCCCATGAAGCCCTGGGCCGGGTTCTGTCCTCGCCGGTGCACGCCGTGTGTTCGTCCCCGACCTTCCACAGCGCGGCCATGGACGGGTATGCCGTGCGCGCGGCCTCGACCTTCGCCGCCCGCGAGGGCCGGCCGGCGCGCTTGCTCAAGGGCGGGCAATGCGTGGCCGTCAACACCGGGCATCCCTTGCCCGAAGGCTTTGACGGCGTGCTCATGATCGAAAAGGTCGTCCGCGAGGACGACGAAGCCATCGAGATCGAGACCCCGGTCTTTCCCATGCAGCACGTCCGTCGCATCGGCGAGGACATCGTGGCCACGGAACTGCTC
>CAYLNA010000474.1:0-1731 GCA_964384665.1 uncultured Desulfovibrionaceae bacterium
TGCGAGGCGTTCAGCACCCCAGGGCGCGCAGGGTGTCGAGAATGCCGTCCCGGTTCAGCCCCAGGCTGGCGCGCAGCGCTTTTTGGGTCCCGTGCTCGACGAAGATGTCCGGAATTCCCAGACGCTTGAAGCGCAGGTCAGTCAGGGCCTCGCGGTCGGCCAGGAGTTCGAGCACGGCCGAACCGAATCCGCCGGCCAAGACGTTTTCCTCGACCACGAGCATGAACGGCTGGGTCCGGGCCAGGGCCAGAAGTTGGTCCTCGGGCAGGGGCTTGACGAAGCGGGCGTTGAACACGGCCACGTCCCGGCCCGTTTCCTCGAAATAGGAGCGGGCCGCGTCCAGGGCCGGATTGACCCGGCTGCCCAGGGCGACGATGACTCCGGCGCGCCCCTCGCGCAGCAACGCACCCTGTCCGATGGGCAGGATTTCCGGTTTTTCGGCCAGGGCCGCGCCCTCGCCCACGCCGCGCGGATAGCGCAGGGCCACGGGGCCGGCATGAGCCAGGGCCGTGGCCAGCATGTGCTGCAATTCCGGCTCGTTGGCCGGGGCCATGATGACCAGGTTGGGTATATGGCGCAGAAAGGAAATATCGAACACGCCGTGGTGGGTGGCCCCGTCCTCGCCGACCAGGCCGCAGCGGTCCAGGCACAGGGTCACGTTCAGGTTCTGCAGACAGACATCGTGCACGATCTGGTCATAGGAGCGTTGCATGAAGGTCGAATAGATGGCCACCACCGGCTTCATGCCTTGGGAGGCCAAGCCCGCAGCGAAGGTCACGGCATGCTGCTCGCAGATGCCGACATCGAAAAAGCGGTCCGGATGGCGTTCGGCGAAGCCGGTCAGGCCCGTGCCCTCGGGCATGGCGGCGGTGATGGCCACGACGCGGTCATCTTTCGCGGCCAGGTCGCACAGGGTCGATCCAAACACGTCGGTATAGCTCGGCAGGGAACACGCGGCGAACTTCCGGGCCGCGCCGGTCTCGGGCTCGAAACAGCCCACGCCGTGGAAAAAAGTCGGATTGGTCTCGGCCGGCTCGTAGCCCTTGCCCTTCTTGGTCAGGACGTGGACCAGGACCGGGCCTTCCAGTTCGCGGGTTTGCTGGAAGACATTGGTCAGCATGCGCAAGTCGTGGCCCTTGATGGGACCAATATAGGTGAAGCGGAAAGCCTCGAAGAGCATGCCGGGGGTGAAGAAACTTTTCAACGAATCCTCGCTGCGCCGGGCGTAGTCGGCCAGGTCGTCGCCGATCTTGGGGATCTGGCGCATGATGGATTCGGCTTCCTTCTTGAACCGCTGCACCCAGCGCTTGGACAGCTTGCGGCTCAAGAACGACGACAGAGCGCCGACATTTTTCGAGATGGACATTTCGTTGTCGTTCAAGACCACGATCAGATTCTTGCCCAGGCCGCCGGCCTGGTTGAGCCCCTCGTAGGCCAGCCCGGCGGTCATGGACCCGTCGCCGATGACGGCCACGACCTTGTGGTCGGCATGGGTCAGATCACGGGCGGCGGCCATGCCCAGGGCGGCGGAAATGGACGTGGAGGAATGGCCGACCCCGAAATGATCATACAGGCTCTCGTCCGGACGTGGAAAGCCGCTGATTCCGCCCAGCTGGCGCAGGGTGTGGAAGCGATCCAGGCGGCCGGTCAAAAGTTTGTAGGCATAGGCCTGATGGCCCACGTCCCAGACAATACGGTCCCTGGCCGGATTGAAGACGCGCAGAAGCGCCA
>CAYLNA010000475.1:0-1730 GCA_964384665.1 uncultured Desulfovibrionaceae bacterium
TTTCCGGCCGGAACCCGCCTTTTGCGTCGGGGCGTAACCGAGGTGGACGGGCTGTGGCTGATCCAGAAAGGGGCCATCCGCGTCTTCGTCGAGGATGAGGGACGTTTGGTGGACATCCGGGGGGATGGGGCCACCCTGGGCGCCTTGTCCCTGTTTCATGGCGAGAGGGCGGCCCTGGACGCGGAAACCCTGGAAGACACCTTTGTCATCAAGATTCCGCGCGCCCAGTTTTTCGAGGCCGTGCACAGCCATCCATCCCTGTCCCGTTTTTATCTCAAATCCTTCGCCGACACGTTTCTGGGCCGGGCCTTCGAGGAAATGCGCCGCAAGTCGTCCTGCCCGCACGAGGACCCCGGCCTGCATCTTTTCGGCAGCCCGGTGGGCTCCCTGATCAGCCGGGAGCCGGTCAGCGCGGCCTTTGGTCTGAGCATCCAGGCCGCCGCACGCGAGATGATTCGTCAGAATACCGGGTCGTTGTTGTTGCGGGAACCGTCCGGGGACATCCGGGGCATCGTCACGGACACGGACCTGCGCTCGGCCCTGGCCCTGGGTTTGGACCCCCACGCCCCGGTCGAAACCATCATGAGCACGCCGGTGGAGCGTATCGACGCCCAGGCCGTGTGCTTCGACGCCCTGTTGTCCATGATGTCCAAGAACATCCATCATCTTTTGATCACCAGCGGCGGGGCGGTGCGCGGGGTGATCAGCTCCCACGACCTCATGCTGCTTCAAGGCCGTTCGCCCATGTCCGTGTTCCGGGAAATCGCCTCCCGGACAACCATCAATGGCCTCTATCCTCTGCGCGACTCCTTCACGCCGGTCATCCGCACCCTGGTCCAGCAGGGCGCCAAGGCCGGGAACATCACCCGCATGATCGCCGTCCTGAACGATCAGGTCATCACCCGCCTGCTGGAGCTGATGCTGCGCGAGCTGGGGCCGCCGCCGGTCAAATTCTGCCTGCTGCTCATGGGCAGCGAGGGCCGCCGCGAGCAAACCTTCGCCACGGACCAGGACAACGCCTTGATTTTCGAGAACTGCGGCGTGGATTTTCTGGAGCGGGCCGCCGAAACCTATTTTTCGGCCTTTACCGAACGCATGGTCGGGCATCTGACTCAGTGCGGTTTTCCGCGCTGTCCGGGCGAGATGATGGCCTCCAATCCGGACTGGCGGGGTGGGCTTGGCGCTTGGAAAAACCGGGTCCGGTCCTGGGCGGTCACGCCCGAACCACGGCGCGTTCTGTCCAGCGTCGTGTTTTTCGATTTCCGGGGCGCGTTCGGCCAAACCGAGCTGGCGAGTGAGCTGCGCCGGTATGTCATGGAACTGTGCGCCGGGCAGGATCTGTTTTTGCGCCATCTGGCCGCCAATTGCCTGAGCGCCCGGCCGCCGCTGACCTTGTTCAAGAATTTCGTGGTGGAAAAGGACGGGGCGCACAAGAACACCCTGGATATCAAGGCGCGCGGCCTTTTGCCGTTCATGGATTTCGCCCGTGTCCTGGCCCTGAAGCATGGCATTGTCGAAACCGGCACCCTGGGCCGACTGGAGGCCCTGCATCAGGACGGCCGCCTGTCCCGTGACCTGTACCATGAGGCGCGGGAAGCGTTTGAATTTCTGCTGCAGGTCCGTCTCATGCACCAACTGGAGCAGATGGAGCAGGGCGCGCCGCCGGACAACCGCATCGATCCGGGTGCGCTTTCGGCCCTGGAAAAGCGGACCCTGCGCGAGGCCTTTGG
>CAYLNA010000476.1:0-1729 GCA_964384665.1 uncultured Desulfovibrionaceae bacterium
CATCGGCATGGGACGGGATAAGCGGAAAAATCTCGTCATGCCAGAGGATGATGACCGGCCGCCGGGCCTGGACGGCCGGATCGAAGAACGTGGCTGTGTTGACCCGCTCAAAACGCAGGGTCCGCCCCCACAGCCGCACCAAGGGGGCCAGGACCGCGCCCAACAAGCGGGGAGAAACGGGTATCTTCACGCCCCGGCTCCAGGGCCGCGCCGCGTCGAAAACAAAGGCACTATCATCATGATTTTCAATTCAAAATCCCATGTAAAATAGAATAATCCAATTTGACCACCCCCCTGAGCCGCGTAGAACAAGGCCACTTTTGACCATCATTGGAGGATGCGCCATGCCAACCATACTCAATTGCGAAGGGGAACCATGCCCCAACCCCGTACTGCGATGCAAGCAGGTTATCGCCGACCCCGCCACCAAGAACGTGCGCGTCATCGTCGATAACGAGGCAGCCAAGGAAAACGTCAGCCGCTTTCTGGTCAGCCAGCGCTGGCGGATCGACGAAACCAGTCAGGACGGCCAACTGTGGACCATCGCTGCCCGACCGGCTTCGGGCGCGTCGGAAGCATCAGGCCCGGCTCCGGCCCAGGACACGCATCAGTCCGCTTGCCCGGTCTGCGGACACCGCATTCTGATCTTCCTGACCTCGGACGTCATCGGCCGGGGCGACGACGCTCTGGGCGCGAAGCTGATGCAGAATTTCCTCACCACCCTGCCGGAACTGGGCGACGCCTTGTGGCGGATCATCATGGTCAACGGCGCGGTCCGGCTGGCCACGGCCCAGAACCCGGCCATCGACAAGCTCAAAAGCCTGGAAGCCGCCGGCGTGTCCATCCTGGTCTGCGGCACCTGCCTGGAACACTTCCAGCTCATGGACCAGAAAGTGGTCGGTCAGGTCACGAACATGCTCGACGTGGTCACCAGCCAGCAGGTGGCCGACAAGGTCATCACAATCTAAACCAATGCGGGGCTCCGCCCCACTCCCCGCAAGGGGCGCGCCCCTTGACCCCTTCAAAGGGGAGGAGGAAAATTCGGGGCGTCACGCCCTGCGCATCGTTGTCCACGAGCCCCCGTGACCCGAACGGGGTGCATGGGACGCGTCCCCTGCCCGCCGGAGGCCGTCTTCGCCCCGATCAGGCGTTGCAGGCCAGCCAGGGGCAGAAGGCCAGGGCCTGCGGGGTCAGGCCGTTCTCGCCGTGTAAAACCAGAGGCGCGGCCACGGTCAGACCGGGACCTCCGTTCTTGACGGCCCGGACCAGGACCAGCCGGGCCAAAGCGTCCGTCCTGGGGTGAACGAAAAGCAGCTCCTTGGACCGCAGACGATGGGCGTGCAGCAGGACCAGAAGATCATCGACCCGTTCGGCCAGATGGATGAAAACGCAGGATTTTTTGTTGCGCAGAAACAAGGCCGTGGCGCGGACAAAATCGGCCAGGGCCGCGCCGCTTTCGAAGCGGGCCGCGTTTTTTCCGGCATGGGGACAGGTCCGGCCCGCGCCGGGATCGCGGTACGGCGGATTGCAGAGCACCAATTCCATGCTTTCGGGCGTGAGACCGCCGGGCCTGGCCACATCGGCCCGCACGGCCGAAAAACGCCCGGCCAAACCCAGGCGCCGGGCGTTCTCACGGGCATGGGCAAGCATGTCGGGGTTTATGTCCACCCCCGCCACAAATGAATCGGGGTGGTTCAGGGCCCAGGCCAGCCCCACCACCCCGCATCCG
>CAYLNA010000477.1:0-1725 GCA_964384665.1 uncultured Desulfovibrionaceae bacterium
CCGACGCTTTTAGAGATTCTGGACACGTCCATCGCCAACGTGGCCCTGAGCCACATCCAGGGCTCCCTTTCCGCCGGTCAGGACGAGGTGACCTGGGTCCTGACCTCCTACCTCGTTTCCAACGCCGTGATCATTCCCATGAGCGGCTGGCTGGCCCGGATCATGGGCCGCAAGAACTATCTCATGGCCTCGGTCGCGGTCTTCACCGTCTCGTCCATGCTCTGCGGCCTGGCCCAGAGCCTGGAGGCCCTGATTCTGTTCCGCATCATCCAGGGCATTGGCGGAGGCGGTTTGCAGCCCATGTCCCAGGCCATTCTGCTCGAAACCTTTCCGCCCCGGCAGCGCGGCCTGGCCATGGCCATCTACGCCATGGGCGCGGTCCTCGGGCCCATCCTGGGGCCGCTTTTGGGCGGGTGGATCACGGACAACTATTCCTGGATCTGGATTTTCTACATCAACGTGCCCATCGGCATCGTGGCCCTGGGCATGTGCTGGACCTTCATCTTCGATCCGCCCTATCAGGCGCGCTGGTCGGCCGGGGAAAAGGTCGATTATCCGGGCCTGGCCCTTTTGTCCGTGGGCCTGGGCTGTCTGCAGGTCGTCTTGGACAAGGGGCAGCAGGAGGACTGGTTCGCCTCCGAGCAGATTTTGATCCTGAGCGTCGTGGCCGCCGTCTGCCTGACGGCGCTCGTCTGGTGGGAACTGCGGCACGAGAACCCGATCATCGACCTGCGCACCTTCCGCTTCCGCAATTTCGCGGCCGGCAACGTGGTCATGTTCTTCGGATTTTTCGCCTTTTTCGGGTCCATCGTGCTTCTGCCCATGTATCTGCAAAACTTGATGGGCTACACGTCCTATCTGGCCGGGTTGGTCTTGGGGCCGAGCGGGGCCATCATGCTCCTGCTGCTGCCCATGATCGGCAAACTGACGGAAAAGATCGACGCCCGCTTCCTGCTCTGTTTCGGCCTGACCGTTTCCGGCCTGTCCCTGGTCTACATGTCCCGCTTCACTCTGGACATCGACATCGGCACGGCCATGATGGGCCGCAACATCCAGGCCATCGGCATCGCTTTTTTCTTCGTTCCGCTGTCCTTCCTGACCATGGCCTTCATCCCGCGCCAGAGCATGAACAACGCCTCGGCCCTGTTCAGCCTGCTGCGCAACCTGGGCGGGTCCTTCGGCACGGCCTTCGTCACCACCATCCTGGCCCGTCGGGCCCAGTTCCACCAGCATCGCCTGGTGGAGCACCTCACCCCCTATGATCCGAACCTGGTCCAGGCTCAGTCCGCCCTGGAAAAATTCACGGGCCTGGACGCGCGCGAAGCCCTCGGCGTGATCTACCGCTACGTGCAGCAGCAGGCCGGGTACATGGCCTACGTCGACGTCTTCTTCATGCAGGCCCTGTTCTTCTTTGGGCTGGCCATGTTCATGTGGATCATCCGCCGCCCGGAGCACGGGACCCATGCCCCGGAGGGCGTGCATTGAAAAGGGGAGCCTGGGCTCCCCTTTTGTGTTTCCCCACGCGTCCGCCGCGCTCGCTATTCGCGGCTGATGGCCTCCACCGGACAGCCGTCGATGGCGTCCTGGACGCAGTCGGCGGCGGAGTCGGGGGCCTTGACCATGGCCTTTTCCTCTCCGTCGATCATGGCAAAAACTTCCGGACACAATTCCACGCAGGTTTCGCAGCCGATGCATTCCTCATGGTCAATGACGATCGCCATGTTT
>CAYLNA010000478.1:0-1721 GCA_964384665.1 uncultured Desulfovibrionaceae bacterium
CTATTCGACCAGTCTGGGCCGCATGGACTCGGGCAGGCGGAGATTATGCTTGGCCAGCTGGGCCTTGCTGAACAGCAATTCACCGTTGCCGCCCGTCATGGGCCGGATCTCCTGGGGCGCGGTCCCGGCCAGGACCCGTTCCGCCACTTCCGCCGCCATGCGCCCCTGCTCCTCGGCCGAGACGACCAGTCCGCCCATGGCCTTGTCCGCGCCGACGCTGAAATCCCAGAAAGCGAAAAGCGGCACGGGAGATTGCGACGAGGTCCAAGCCGCGACCTGCTCCGCGTCGACGATCGCGTTGGCGCCGTCCTTGAGATTTTGGTACAGCCCCATCACGCAGGCCTGATAGGTCTGGCCGGCGCTGGACACGAACGTCTGCCACTCGGCGAAGGTAGCGAACATCTTGATGTCCACGTCGACGCCGGCGATGGTGATCCGATCCTTGGCGTCGAACAATTCCTCGTGCACGGCCTTGGCCGTGAGATCCGTGTCGAAGAGCACGGCCACGCGGCGCAAGTCGGGCTTGACCGTTTTCATGGCCGCGATGGATTCGGCGAGCAGGGGGCGTTCCAAGACGCCCGTGAAATTATGCGGCCACTGCATGAAATAATTGCGGGGGTTGTTGTTGACGCCGAGGAAGACGACGGGCGTCGAGGTCCGGGCCAGACGGGGACCGGTGAACTTCATGGCTGCGTCATCCCCGACGATGACCAGGTCCGGCTTCACGGAATGAAAGGTGTCGATGGCCTTGGCGGCCATGGCGGCATGCTGTTCCTTGGGGAGGCGCTTGGTGTCCATGTGAAAGAATTCAAGATTGTAGGCGTCCCCGAGCTTGGATTTGAGCCCCTTCACATAGCCCGCGTCCCACAAATACTCGGAGTGGTAGCTTTCGATCACCAAAATCGTTTTCTTCCCGCCGTCGATGCAGGCGGTCAGCAGACACAGAACACCCAGCAGCACAAGTTTCTTCATGGTCCATCCTGTAGGGTTGCGCTCTCGTTTTCGCGGCGACCGACATCGTCGTCGCCACGCGGTCGTGGGGCCTCGCGTTCCTGCGCGGGCTGGCCGGCGACCGCGCGGACAAGCATGTCCGGGAAAAAATAGCCAGCGGGCCACGATCATGGCCCCAGGCTCTGGGGATGACGACGTAACGCACAAGGACGCCGCAAGGCAAGAAACCGTCTGGAAAATTTTGACAAAAGGGAAAGGGAAGGGGCGGGACCGCGCGGCCTCAAACCCGGATCGACGTCACGCCCCGGGATCCGGCCTGCAAGCGGGCCAGAATGTCCAACGCGCGCTGGTCCTGGACAGCGGCCCGCTCGTCGCCCAGGGAGCGATGCTGGGTCAGGCGGGCCTGGAACTCCGCGACCCAATCCACCCGCCCCTGGGCGTCGGCGGCGGTGAGCAGACCGGAGTGGCCCGAGCCCCCGCCGGTCAAGGCAGTCTGGTCCTCCAGACCGATGACGCCGTTATCGTAGAGCATCCAGGCGACCTTGGCCATTTCGTCCTGGGTCAGGGAACGGACGTCGACCGCCTTGCCGAGCTGATGCCAAACGGACTCCTGGGGCGCGGCGTGGGCGTTGGAAGCGGAATTGCTGGACGACGGCCGGGTGACCGCCTCCGCCAGGGAGCCGATGATGGAAAAAGCTGTCTTGGCGATGCCGAGCACGGCCAGGGGGGCGGCGATGGTCATGGGATACCTCCGGCAAGAAATGCCTCAC
>CAYLNA010000479.1:0-1718 GCA_964384665.1 uncultured Desulfovibrionaceae bacterium
GAAACATGGGCGTGATGGGCATGTACACGTCCTCGCGGTGGAAGCGGCCCTGGGTGGAGTTGGAGGCCAGGGCGATCAGGGCGCCCAGGGTGTGCAGAACCAGTTGGCGGTGGGTGAAAAACACGCCCTTGGGCAGGCCGGTGGTGCCGGTGGTGTAGAAGGTGGTGGCCCTGGTGTTTTCGTCGAAATCCGGAAATTCGGCCAGCGGCTCGCTCGCGGCCAGCAGGGCCTCGTATTCCCCGGCCACGGGCAGGGACGTCGCCGGGAATTCTCCGGAATCCGAGAGCAGGATAAAGGAGCGGACCGTGTCCAGCCGCCCCCGAATCTGCTCCACGAGGGGCAGAAACTCCTCGTTGACAAGGATGATGTCGTCCTCGGCGTGTCCGATGGTGTAGACCATCTGCTCCGGCGAGAGGCGGACATTGATGGTGTGCAGCACCGCGCCGATCATGGGCGCGGCGTAATAGCATTCCAGATAGCGATGGCTGTCGAAATCCATGACGGCCACGGTGTCGCCGGGGCGCACGCCCTGGGCCAGGAGCATGGCTGCCAACCGGGCCACGCGCTCCCGGAACTGGGCGTAGGTGAAGCGGACGGAGCCGGCGTAGACGATTTCCTGATCGGGATGATCCTGGATCGGGGCGAGAAAAAGGTTCTTGATCAAAAGCTGTTGGGCCGGATTGGCTTGAAAAGAATGCATCGGCGTTTCCTTGTTGGACGTGGAAATGTTCAAAAATCCAGTGGGCCGCTCCAGAATACTGAAGCCCACGGGCCTTGGCAAACTCCGCCATGACACAATAAAACACCTTATTCTATTGAAATAAATAAAAAATCCAACACTACGGGCTCTTTTTGATTGAGGGCGCAAGCAGTCGCCTCGGACCATGACCCACACTTTTCCGGCTGGACCACGAGCCAGTCCAAACGTAATGAATACCGTCACGCGCCCTCCGCACACCCGGCGCAAACCCCTATCCCGAGAGGCAGTCATGTCCATGTATTCCCAATTCGCCGTCTGGTACGACCGCATCTTTCCCTTCAGCCCCGGCGTGTACGCCTTTCTGACCCATCATCTGGGCGATCTGGGCGGGCCGGTTCTGGACCTGGGCTGCGGCACGGGCGATTATTGCGCCGCCTTCACGCGGGACGGGATCGCGGCCGTGGGCGTGGACCTGGATCCGGCCATGATCTCCCAGGCCAGGACCCGTGGGCCGGAAACCGAGTTCCACGTCCTGGACATGACCGATTTCCCGACCCTGGGCGGCCCCTGGACCATGATCTATTCCATCGGCAACACCGCCGCCCATCTGCCCGCCGATCGATTCTGGTCCTGCGTGGAGCAGGTCGGCGACCGCCTCGTTCCGGGCGGGATCTGGATCGTGCAGGTCATGAACTGGGACTTCGTGCTCGGCCTGCCCTCCTTCGTCTTTCCGCCCAAGGTCATGGAGCAGGCGGTCTTCCACCGCGCGTACGAAGACATCTCGCCCCGGGGCCTGACCTTCAAGACCAGCCTGGACATCGACGGCCGCCACGCCTTCACGGATCAGGTCCGCCTCCACCCCCTGCCCTCGGCCGAAATCATCGCCGGACACGAGGAGCGCGGCTTCAAGCTGGTCGAGCACGTGGCCGACTACGCCGGCAGCGTTTTTGACCCGGAGGTCTTTTCCGCCAACATCTTTGTCTTCCGCAAATAAGGATCGACCGTGGATTTCACCATG
>CAYLNA010000480.1:0-1716 GCA_964384665.1 uncultured Desulfovibrionaceae bacterium
GTCAGGATGAGGGCGCTGATGGTCAGGATGATGGCGATGAGGCAGGGCAGGATGAACCAGGAATAGTCCAGGTTCGGGTTGTAGCGGTGGCGGACGATCAGTTCCGAATCGGTCTGGACTCCGCCGGCCCCGGATTGCTCGTTGAAATAGGCGATGGCCATGTCCTGGATGTAGCTGGCCGCGATCTGGCCGCTGTTGGAGCGGCGGCCGTCGAGCAGAAGCTGCATGGACGCGGTCTCGCCGTGGAGCAGGTCGCGGGTGAAGTCCGGCGGAAAGCGGACCACGGCGATGGCTTTTTGGGCGTCGAGAATCTCATCTATCTGCCCGGCCCCGCGCAGATGGATGATTCGGGTGAAGGCCGCGGCCTGGGCGAAGCGCTGTTCCAGCTCCAGCGAGGCCTGGCCTCCGTCTTCGTTGAGCACGGCCAGGGAATTGTTCTTGACCTCCAGGGTCGCGGCCAGGGGAAAGAGGATGACCTGCAACAGGACCGGCATGATCACCAGGACCCGGCTTTGGGGCTCGGCCAGGAGCATTTGCAGTTCCTTGCGGATCAGGGCCAGGATGCGGTGCAGAGTGTTCATGATCAGCCGTCCAGTCTGCGGGTGGTCTTGAGGGCGGTCAGTGCCAGGAAGAGCACGCTGGTCCCGGTCAGGAAGGCGACATCCGGGAGGATGATGGCCCACACGTCGCCGGCCAGGAAGATGGTCTGCAATGAGCTGACGAAATAGCGCGGCGGAAGCAGGTAGGTCAGGGCCCGGATGGGCGCGGGCATGCTGGAGATGACGAAGAACGCGCCCGAGAGCATGGCCGCCGGCAAAAAGGCCACGTTGAGGGTGGTCTGGGCGCTGTCGAACTGGTTGCGCATGGCCGAGGAGATAAAGAGCCCGATGCCGAGCATGCTCAGCAGAAAGACCGTGGTGACCAGGGTCAGGGCGGCGACGGAGCCGCGAAAGGGCACGCCCATGACGAAGATGGAGCAGAGCACGACCACGGCCATGGAGACCATGCCCAGGGTGTAGTAGGGCAAAAGTTTGGACAGAAGCAGTTCGGTCCGGGTCACGGGCGAGGCCAGCAGCGCCTCCATGGTCCCGCGCTCCCATTCACGGGCCACCACCAGGGACGTCAGCATGGCCCCGATGACGGTCATGATGATGACGATGGAGCCGGGGATGAGATAATGGCGGCTGATGGCCGACGGGTTGAACCAGTGGCGCACTTCCATGTCCGCTCCGCGCGCGGCGGTCTGGCCCAGATCCCTGGCGCGGGACTGCCGCCACTCCTGCCAGGCGTTTTTCATGTAGGCGGCCACGAAATTGGCCGTGTTGGGTTCGGCTCCGTCGGTGATGACCTGGATTTGGGCCGTGATTTGGCCGTGGGTCAGGCGGGCGGAAAAATCGCGCGGCAGGACCACGTAGCCCCGGATCGAGCCGTCTTCGAGTAAGCGGTCCAGCGTCGGCCGGTCCGCCTCGGTCACGGCGAAATAGGGCGAGCCCGTGAGCTGGGCGATGAATCTGGTCGCTTCCCGTCCGCCGTCCTCGTCGCACACGCCCAGTCGGAGCAAGTCCGTGTCCAGGTTGATGCCGTAGCCGAAGATGACCAGCAGCAGCATGGGCAGGACAAAGGCCACCACGCCGCTGCTCGGATCGCGCAGGATCTGGCGGCTTTCCTTGACGCACAGGGCGCGCAGTCTGCGCCACGACACGGCCGTCATGCGCG
>CAYLNA010000481.1:0-1716 GCA_964384665.1 uncultured Desulfovibrionaceae bacterium
TCTTCATGGCCGTCACGGCCTGGGTCACGGCCTGGCCGCCAGCCTGGGCGTCCTGTGCGGCCTTGAGGGCGATTTTTTCGGTCTGGGTGGCGTTGTCGGCGTTCTGGCGGATGTTGGAGGTCATCTCTTCCATGCTCGACGACACTTCCTCCACCGACGCGGCCTGCTCCGTGGCACCCTGGGAGAGTTGCTCGGCCGAGGCGCTCAGTTCCTCGGAGCCCGAGGCGACGTTGTCCGACGCGGACTGGACCTCGGTCACGATCTCGCGCAGCTTGGCGACCATGTCGCGCAGGGCCTGGGCCAGGATGCCCAGCTCGTCCTTTTGGTCCACGTCGACCTCGGCGGTCAGGTCGCCCTGGGCGATCTTCTTGGCGAAGTCCACGCCCTTGTAGACCGGGCCGGTGATGGACTTGGTCAGCACGACGCCCAGGACCAGGGCGATGATCACGCCCGCGCCCATGCCCACACCGGCCACGGTCATGGACCTGGAGGCTTCGGTCTGGGCGGTCTTGATGGTCGTGGCGCTGATGCCGGTGGACAGTTCGACGATGTCGACCAGCAGCTTGTCCAGTTTGTCCTGGGTGGGCTTGGCCTCGACCATGAGCCGGTTCCCCATTTCCTCGAAGGCGCGGTGGGCGTCCTCGGCCTGGCCGCGCATGTTCCGGAAATGCGTGAACACGCTCTCCGCTACCTCCTGCAATTCGGTGTAGGCGTGGGCCGCGGCCTCGGTGTTGCCGCGCGCGGAAGCGTCCTTGATGTCGCGGATGAGCACGTGGAATCTCTGGTGCTCCGGCAGGAGCGCGTCGAGCGTGGACTTGAGTTTGGGGTTGGTGGTCGAGAACTCGGCCGTCCATTTGCCGAAAGCGCAGGCTTGGTGATCGTCCCCGCCGTCGAAGCGTTCGTTGGAGGATATTAATTGCCCGGCCTGGGTCATGAGTTCGTAGTGGTCGCCCCGGAATTGTTGCAACTTGGCTACGAGCTGGGTGGGGGCCATGATGTCCAGCTCGACGAGATTGCGGTTCAGTTCCAGGACGCGGTTGTTGATTTTGGTCAGCTCGCCCAGGGTATCCTGGCATCGATTCCAAAGGGCGGTCTCCTCCTGGGAGTGGGGCAGGCCGCGAAAAATATCCAGGGATTTCCCATACTGGACGCGGATATTTTGGATATTGGTCTCGATGTCGCGGCGCTGCTGCGGGGTCAGGTTGGTGCTGAGCAGGGTGCGCAGATCGGTGGTCAGTTCATTGATGCTGCCCTTCATGCGGAGCAGGTGCTCCACCGTGGGCAGGGACTCGGCGCCGAGGGTGTCGATGTTCGACGAGAGGTCCCGCATGCCAAGGATGCAGGTGATGCCGATGGCAAGCGCGATGAGGGCGGTCAGGCCAAACCCGCCGATGAGCTTGGGGCCAAGTTTGATATTTTTCATGCCGGTCTCCGAATGGTCAATGGATTGCGAAGTATGACTTTGAACTCTTTGTCACAATCATGGTGCGCGCGCAATGTCCCATTTGGCTTTTGTCGGCAGGGTGACCACGGAGTGGCGTGCGGCTCCGATGGCGGGGGCTTTCGCCCCCTGTCCATCGGAGCGTTGATTTTAGGCTTCGTTGTCCGTTCCATCGCGCAGTATGGACAGCTCCTCGGACGAAAAGACCTTGGCGATGTCGAGGATCATGATGAATTCCTCGTTCTGCTTGCCCATGGCCTTGATGAAGTCGGCCC
>CAYLNA010000482.1:0-1715 GCA_964384665.1 uncultured Desulfovibrionaceae bacterium
GACCAAAGCCACAATATCGCCGCACGCATGGCGGATATCGCGGCCGCCAGCCCCAAACCCATCGTCGTCGTGGTCGATGGCGGGGACATGTACAATCCTTTCGCGGCCACGCTCCAGAGCACGGGCTTGGCCGTGTTCCGCGACGCGGATCGGGCCGTGCGGGCGCTCGGGCTCTACGCCAGAGCCAGGCTCAAGGCGGAAAACCTGCGCTGCCGGCAAGGCAACGACGTATGCGCGGGGGAGTTTTAGTCCGGATGCACCCGACGCAGGGCCTTGGTCCGGGCGTGCCGGGCCTTGGCGTCCAGGCGGCGCTCCTTGGAAGCACGGGTGGGTTTGGTGGGACGACGGTCCTTGGGACGCACGCTGGCCAAAGCGACCAGATGGGCCAGACGCTCCAGGGCGGCCCGACGGTTGCCGTCCTGGGTGCGCTGGGATTCGGCCCGGATGACCAGCTCGCCATCCTGGGTCAGGCGCTTGCCGGCCAGGGCGGCCAAGCGGGCCAGCCCATCCTCGTCCAGACCATGGATGGAGCGAAGAGCCACGCGCAGCCGCACGGCCGTGGCCACCTTGTTCACGTTCTGGCCGCCAGGACCGCTGGAGTGGATGAATTCGAGGAAAATATCCTCGTCGTCGATATGAATACGGGGCGTGATCTGCATGGGAGAGCAATAGCGGAAAGGGGACGGAGCTGAAAGCACAAAGGGCCGCATGGCGACCCTTTGTGCTTCGGAGTCTGCTTTTCTCAGCCGCAACTGCCGCCGCAGCCGCAGGAGGAGCATCCGCCCGTGTTTTCTGGGAATTTCATGCTGGACTGGATGGCGAAGCCCATGTGCTGGTCGAAATCGACCTCCACCGGCTTGGCCTGTTCGAAGAGGGCTTCTTCCATCAGGAAGGAATAGCCGTCCACGTCGAAAACCTGATCGCCGTCCTTCTTTTCGTCCAGGGCCAGACCCAGACGCGGACCGCCGCATCCGGACGCCAGATAAATGCGGATGGGTTCCGCGTCCTTGCCGTTGAAATGATGGTCCAGCTGCTGCTTGGCCGCCGGTTTGAGAACAAACATAGATGCCTCCTATTGGTTGAATAGGCGTTCCTTTAATTTCTCGACTCGGGATGTCAACCCAGGCCTCGCACGACGCGCCAGAATCCAACTTCGCGCGTTGAATGCGGGAGCATTTCGGCGTATGCCTGACGAAACATCACGAGGTCATGCATGTACAAACGGCTCCGCGCGCCGCTCAGCGTTCAGATCGAAGTCACCACCCACTGCGACAATGCCTGCGTGCATTGCTACAACCACTGGCGGCACGACCGCCCCGCGCCGCCCCGCCACCTGACTCCCGCCGAAGCCGAACGGATCGTGGACCGCGTCGCCGCCGCCGGGGTTTTCGACATCGTCATCACCGGCGGAGAACCCCTCCTGGCCCGGGACACTGTCCACGCCCTGCTCGACCGGGCCAGAAGTCACGGCCTGGGCGTGTCCCTCAACTCCAACCTGACTCAGCTCACAGCCGAGGACACGCTCCGACTGGCCGGCCGACTCACCTCCATCCTGACCTCCGTGCACGGTCCGCGCGAGATACACGACCGCATCACGCACAGCCCCGGCGCTTTCGATGCCACGACGCGCGGCATCGAGCTGGCCCGACGGGCGGGCATCCCGGTCCACGCCAACATGGTCATCTGCCAGATGAACAAGCACCACGTCCTGGAAA
>CAYLNA010000483.1:0-1713 GCA_964384665.1 uncultured Desulfovibrionaceae bacterium
TAGCACATCCTCGCCGCCAACGAACAAACCCGCCTTGTCCGAAATGACTTCCTGCTCGCCAAAAACGTGGACTCGATCCCCGGCCCGCATGACCAGGGCCGGATCGGGATTGAGCAGAATCTCGTGATCGCGCTGGACCGCGACCACGGTCAGGCCGTGCTCATGACGCAGTTTGGATTCGATCAGGGTTTTTCCGTCCGCGAAAGCGCCGGGCGCGATGGTCAGAACCGTGGCCCCGAAGGACGAGCAGACTCCGCCCAGGGAACAGGCATCGGCCAGGTTGAGCATGGGCCGGCGCAGCATGCCGTAGCCCTCGGCCCGGATTTCGCGCACGAAGCGCTCGATGTCACTCTTGGGCACGAGATAGGCCGAGAGGACGCGGATAAACATCTCCACCGAGGTTTCGTATTCCTCGGCCACCACTTCCTGCGCGCCCATCTGGAGCAGGGCCTCGATCTCGGTCACGAAGCGGGTCCGGACCACGATGTGCAGGCCCGGATTGTGCGCCCTGGCCGTGGCCACGATGCGGCCGATGGCAGCCGGATCGGAAATGACCACGGCCAGGATGCGGGCCTGAGTCACGTTGATGTGCTCCAGCACCGCCGCCTGGGAGGCGTCGCCGTAAAGAATGGGCTCGCCCTTGTCCCGCTCCCGGCGCACGGTGTCCGGATTCATCTCCAGAATGACATAGCGGATGCCGGCGGCCTGAGCCGCCCGGGCCAGATGCCGCCCGCCCAGACCAAAGCCGGCGATGATGAGGTGATCGCGCAAGTCCGTGTCCGCGTCCTTCTCGGCGGCCAGACTCATGCCCACGGGCAGCAGTCTGGCCAGACGCCCGGAAATGGCCGGGATGCCGGCGATGAGAAAGGGCGTGGCGGCCATGGTGGCGATGGCCACGACCAGAAAGTACTGATATTCCATGGACGTGAGCAGGTTGTACTGCATGCCGACCCCGGCCAGGACAAAGGAGAACTCCCCGATCTGACACAGGCACAAGCCACCCAAAATGGCCACATGCGCGGGGTAGCCCAGGATGCGCCCGGCCGCCCCGGCCAGGGCGGTCTTGGCCAGGAGCACGGCCAGCGTCAAACCCAGAACCTGCGGCAGATGGGTCACCACGAAGAACGGATCGAGCAGCATGCCGATGGACACGAAAAAGATGCTGGTGAACACGTCCCTGAACGGCAACACGCCTTCCAGGGCACTGTGGCTGTATTCGGACTCGCTCATGATCAGTCCGGCCAAAAACGCTCCCAGGGACAAGGACAACCCGGCCGTGGACGTCAGCAGGGCAATGGCGAAGCACAGGCCCAGCGTGGTCATCAGAAACAGTTCGCGGCTGCGGGTGCGGACCACCGCGCCTAAAACCAGGGGCACGACCTTACGCGCGCCGATGAAGATCACGCCGGCCACGAACGCGCCCTTGAGCAGCATTTCGCCCAAGGACAGCCACGGATTGCCAGAGGCTCCGGCCAGGACCGGCGCGAGGAGCATCATGGGCACCACGGCCACGTCCTGAAAAATCAAGGCGCCCAGGGCGATGCGGCCATGGGGCGCGGCCAGCTGGGCCTTCTCGCCCAAAATCTTGAGCACGATGGCCGTGCTGGACAGGGCGGCCAGAAAACCGATGAAGACGGATTTGCCCAGGCCCGGTCCGAAAAAGACCAGAGGCAGGCCCATGAGGGCGATGGTCAGCCCGACCTGGGCCGCGCC
>CAYLNA010000484.1:0-1704 GCA_964384665.1 uncultured Desulfovibrionaceae bacterium
TGAACGAACTCAAACGCGACCGCCGCTGGTGCCAGGGCAACCTCCAGCACCTGCGTCTGGTCTTCACCCGGGGCATCTTTCCCGGACACCGGGCCCTCTTTCTGAACGGCGTCATGAGCTACGGCTCGGCCCTGCTCTGGTTCCTGTTTCTGGCCCTGTCCACGACAGAGGCCGTCATGGAGGCCCTGGTTCAGCCGGATTATTTCACCCAGACCAAGACCCTGTTCCCGGTCTGGCCCGTGTGGGACCCCATGCCCGCCCTGACCCTTTTGGGCGGCACGGCCATCGTCCTCTTCCTGCCCAAGCTCTGCGCCCTCTCCCTGGCCTTGCTCAAGGGACGGCGCAAACAATTCGGCGGATTTTTCGGCCTGTGCGGCAGCATCGTGGCGGAGGTCATCCTGTCCACCCTGCTCGCGCCCATCCGCATGCTCTTTCACAGTAAATTCGTCTTCCTGACCCTGGCCGGCATGGGCATCGGATGGGGCACCCAGCAACGCGACGACGCCGGCACCACGTTCTGGGACGCCCTGCGCTTCCATGGCGGCGGCACCGTGCTGGCCGTGATCTGGGGACTGCTCCTGTTCGAGGTCAACCGGGTTTTCTTCTGGTGGAGTTCGCCGCTGATCTTCTCGCTGCTGCTGTCCATCCCCGTGTCCATGATCTCCAGCCGGGCCGAAATGGGCCGTCTCTTCCGCCGGCTGCGTTTGTTCGTCACGCCCGAGGAAACGCGACTGCCGCGCGAATACGAGGATATCGAGGCTTACCTGACCGCGAACCAGGGCGCTGACTTCGGGTTGGCCCCCACTGACGGCTTCGCCCGGGCCGCCGTCGATCCCGGCCTGAACCTGCTCCACCGCCACCTGCTGCGCGGGCCGCGCACGGTCACCGCCAGCATCGCGGCGCGCCGCGACGCGTTGCTGGACAAGGCCCTGGAGCATGGACCCAACGCCCTGAACAAGAAGGAAAAAAAGGAACTGCTCTACGATCCCGAACGCATGGCCAGATTGCACGAACGCATCTGGTCCCTGCCGGAAGACGTCATGGCCGAGCGCTGGAAAATCCGCCTGCGCTAGACCGCTACAAACCGAGATTACGGCACTGCACCCGGGTCGTCATGGTCCGGGTGTCGATGTTCAGATGGGCGCGCCTCCCCGAGGCTTCCGCCACCACCGTGATCCGCACGCCGCGGATCGCGGACAGATCGGCGGTGGCGTTGCCCTGGGCGTCGAAATACGTGAATTCAAGGCTCTGGATATTGGTCGCGGTCGGCTGCCACGTGACCGCGCCCGTTTCGAAACAGCGCAAGACCCCGTCCGGCGCGGGCCGGGGGGACCCATCATTTTGCACGTTGAGCCGGTATCCGCCGTGCTCATCGTTGCTGCCAACTCCATTTTCCTGCAACACGCCGTCCCGATTGGCGTCCATGGTGAAATAGATCGCCGTGGCGTTGGTGACCCGCCCATAATCAGGAGCGCCGATCCCCGAGCGGTGCGCGAAGCCGAATCCCCCGGTCCGGGTCGGATCGAAGCCCGCCATCCGGATCTGCGTCGCCATCTTCGACAGGACCGCGCGCATTTCCTGCTGCATGATCACAATCTCGTCCTGCTCGTGGTACAGTCTGTGGTTGTGTTCAAAAAGACTCAGGGCCGCGCCGATGACCAGAGCCCCAACCACCATGGCCACCAAGAGTTCCACCAAGGTCAT
>CAYLNA010000485.1:0-1693 GCA_964384665.1 uncultured Desulfovibrionaceae bacterium
GTGGCCAGGGAGGCCGGTTCCGTGACCAGCCGGGACATGCCGCCGCGCGGATCGAAGCGGGGCAGGCGGGCCAAGCCGCTGTCGATGACCACGCGCACGCCCTCGATGGTCAGCGATGTCTCGGCGATGGCCGTGGCCAGGACCACCTTGCGCGTTCCTGGCGCGGCTGGGCAAATGGCTTGGTCCTGCTCCCTGGCGGTCAGGGCCCCGAGCAGGGGATGGACCAAGACGCCTGGGTCGGGATTGTCGAGCAGCTCCATGGTGCGCCGGATTTCCCGCGCTCCGGGGAGAAAGGCCAGGATATCGCCGCGTTCCGTGGCCAGGGCATGGCGGATGGCCTTGGCCATGCGATCTTCCACGAAGGTGTCGGCCGCGCGCAGGTACCGGGTTTCCACCGGATGGGGCTGACCCGGACAGGACAGGGTGCGGCATCCGCCGAGCAAGCCGGCCATGGCCTCCACATCCAAGGTGGCGGACATGATGACTAATCGCAAATCCGAGCGCAGAGCCGCGCGGACATCCAGGCTCAGGGCTAGGCCCAGGTCGGCCTGGAGGCTGCGTTCGTGGAATTCGTCGAAAATGACGCAGCCGCATCCGGGCAACTCCGGGTCGTTGTGGAGTATGCGGGTCAGGATGCCTTCGGTGATGACCTCGACGCGCGTCCGTTGGGATATCCGCGCATCCAAGCGAGTGCGGTAACCGATCCGTTCGCCCGCCGTTTCTCCGAGCAGTGCGGCCATGTGCCGGGCCGCAGAGCGGGTCGCCAGACGACGCGGCTCCAGCATGAGGATTTTTTGGCCGTCAAGCCAGGGCGCGTCCATCAGGGCCAGGGGCAGGCGCGTGGTCTTGCCGCTGCCGGGCGGAGCGTGGACGACGCACGCTCCGTCGTGGTCCAGGGCGTCGAGCACGTCCGGCAGGATGGCGTCGATGGGCAGCGGCGGAAAGGCGGGCGGCATGGATCAGGCCAGGAAGCGGCAGAGCGAGAGGACGAGCAGGGCGTACAGGCCGGCGAAACCGTCGTCGATCATGATGCCCCAGCCTCCCGGCAGCCAGGATTCCGAGGCGCGGACGGGCCAGGGTTTGCGGATGTCGAAGAAGCGGAAAAGTAGGAAGGCTGGGATGATCCAGGCCACGTCCGGGGCCGGCAGGAAAAGCAGGGCGATCCACTGCCCCCACAGCTCGTCGATGACCACGCAGGACGGGTCCTTGCACTCCAGCAGGCACTCGGCCCGGCTCGCGCACAGCGCGCCCAGGGGAAACAGAAGCAGCAGAATCAGGACGCGGCTCCAGATCGGCAGCGGCAGAAAGAGAAAGGGCGCGGCCAGGGCTGCGGCCAGGGAGCCCCATGTGCCGGGAGCCTTGGGCATGCGTCCGGCCGGACCCAGGGTGGCCGCGTGGTGGGCCAGACGTTCGAGAAGGTTATCCAACCTGGGCTGGGTGTGCATCGACCACTCCGATGGCTGCGAGTTCAAGCAGAATGTTCAGGACCGAGCGCAGGGGTAGGCCCACGACGTTGGTATAGGACCCTTGCACCTCGTCCACCAAAAAAGCCCCAATGCCCTGGATGCCGTAGGCTCCGGCCTTGTCCATGGGCTCGCCCGTGGCCACGTAGGCCGCGAGCATGTCCGGGGAGTTCGCGGCCATGTGCACGCGCGTGGTCACGGTCTGGCAGCGGGCGATGTTCCCCCGCGCC
>CAYLNA010000486.1:0-1688 GCA_964384665.1 uncultured Desulfovibrionaceae bacterium
CGAAGCCGCGTCGCCCCCCTTGTCTTTGGTCCCGAAAAGAGTAGCTCCGGGCGCATTGGTTGACTGAACAACAATTCGGAGACGCGACCGTGGAACTCCTCAACAATCCCATTTTTCTGCTTCTGGCCGTGATTCTGTCCGGGCATCTGCTGGGCCGCATCCGGGTGCGGTCCTTTAGCCTGGGCTCATCGGCCATCATTTTTTCCGGCTTGGCCTTTGGGCTGGCCGGGTTCTCCATACCGCCGGCGCTGCAGTCCCTCGGCTTGTCCCTGTTCATCTACGCCGTGGGCCAACAGGCCGGACCCGGGTTTGTCCATTCCATGAAACTCGGCGGCCTGCGCCTGAGTCTGTGCGCCGTGGGCATGGCCGCCGTGGGCTTGGGCGTGACCCTGGGCCTTGCGGCCTGGCTCGGTTTTTCGCGGGACATCGCGGCCGGGCTTCTGGCCGGAGCCCTGACCTCCACGCCATCCCTGGCCGTGGCCGTGGAAATGTCCCACGACAGCCAGGCTCCGGCGGCCTATGGCGTGGCCTATCCGTTCGGCGTGGTCGGCGTGGTGCTGGTGATCAAGCTCATGCCGTGGATGCTGCGCGCATCCATCCGACACGAAGAGGACCAGCTGGAGCAGGAGCTGACCAACATGCATCCGCAGGTGGACTTCACCCATTTGCGGGTGACCAACCCCAACCTGTGCGACGGGTCCCTGAGCCAAGTGCTGCCCAAGGGCATGGCCGGAGTGACCATCACCCGCGTGCTGCGCGACGGGGCGCGGACTCCGGAACTGGCCACGGCCGAATGCGTGCTGAGTATGGACGACACGGTGCGGGTGGTGGGAACAACGGACATGCTGCATCAGGCCGAAATCATCATCGGGCCGCGCGTGGAAGCGGACCTGGCCTTCAACTCCGGCCTGATCAAAAAGGAAATCCTGCTCTCGCGACCGGAGATCGCCGGGAAAACCCTGCGCGCCCTGAACCTAGGCCATGCCCATGGCGTGCAGGTCTCGCGGATCACCCGCAATGGCTTCGACTGCCCGGCCGGGGCCAATGTCCGTTTGAGCCAGGGCGACGTGCTGCATGTCGTCGGCCAGGGCGAGGCCGTGGAAAACGTCAGAAAACTCCTCGGCGACGATGTCCGCGCCCTGTACGCGGTCAGCGTGGTCGTCATCCTGCTCGGGCTTTTCTGCGGCATGCTGCTCGGGGCGGTCCCGCTCTATCTGCCCGGTCTGGGCGTTTTTTCCCTGGGCGCGACTGGCGGCGTGCTCCTGGCCGGACTGGGCTTCGGGGCCCTGCGCCAGATCGGCCCCATGATCACGGAACTCCCCGGCACGGCCATCGCCATGCTGCGCGATCTGGGCTTGGGACTATTCCTGGCCGTGGTCGGGACCAAGGCCGGCGCGACCCTGATCCCGACCCTGTCCGAATACGGCCCGACCCTGTTCCTGGCCGGAGCGGCCATCACCCTGAGCACGGCTCTGAGCGGCGCGGCCCTGGGCGCGTTCGCCCTGCGCATCCCCTTCCTGCGCCTGATCGGAGTCGTGGCCGGGGGCATGACCTCGACCACCGGCCTGGACGCGGCCGCGTCCCTCAGCCCCACCACCTACGCGGCCACGGCCTACGCCACGGTCTATCCGGCGGCGCTCATCGGAAAAATCATGGCCACCAAGATCATCATGGTGCTGGGATAGGAG
>CAYLNA010000487.1:0-1685 GCA_964384665.1 uncultured Desulfovibrionaceae bacterium
GGCCAGACCCTGCCCATTCTCGACGTGGACAGCGGGGAGCGCATCGGCCTGGTCGACCGCTTCCGGGCCGTGCTCGAAACCCATCCCGGCGCGGTCTATCTGCACCGGGGGCGGACCTATGTCGTCGCCGACCTGGATCTGGGCGCGGGATTGGTCCGGGCCAAGCGGGCCACGGTCAACTATTACACGCGGGTCCGGCACGAAAAATCGACCGAGATCATCGCGCATGACGCGGCCCGGCCCGTGTTCGGGGCCATGGTCCACCTGGGCCGGGTCCGGGTCACGGACCTGGTCACGGGCTATGAGCGCGTCAGCGTGCGCGGCGGCAAGAGTCTGGGCGTGGTCCCTCTCGATCTGGAGCCGCTGGTCTTCACCACGCGCGGGGTCTGGCTCGCCATTCCGGAGGACCTGCGGCGGGTGGTGGAGGCGGAGATGGTCCATTTCATGGGCGGCATCCACGCCCTGGAGCACGCGGCCATCGGCATGATGCCGCTTTTGGTCCTGGCCGACCGGAACGATCTGGGCGGGATATCCACGCCTTTCCACTCCCAGGTCGGGTCCGGCGCGGTCTTCATCTACGACGGCCTGCCCGGCGGCTGCGGTCTGGTCGATCAGGCCTACGCCCAGTACGAAACCCTGCTCGCGCGGACCCTGGCCGTGCTCCGCTCCTGCGGATGCGAGAATGGCTGCCCGGCCTGCGTGCACTCGCCCAAGTGCGGGTCCGGCAACCGGCCCATCAGCAAGAGCGCGGCCCTGCGCGTGCTGGAGGGGGTCATGGCCGGTCCGGCGCCCGAGGTTGCTTCCGGCGGGGGGATGCCTCCGGCGGCCGGGGGGCATGATGCCCCCCGGACCCCCTCGACAGGGGTGGGGCAAGTCGATGGCGTGGGGCGGAGCGAGGGCGGTCCAATGCCGCCGGAGGGGTTTCGGTTCGCGGTGCTCGATCTGGAAACCCGGCGTTCGGCCCAGGACGTCGGCGGTTGGCATCGGGCCGATCTGATGGGGGTGAGCTGCGTGGTCGTTTTCGATTCCGGGACGGGCCAGTTTCGGGACTACGGCCAGGACGACGTGCCGCGTCTGGTTGGCGATTTGGTCGAATTCGACTTGGTTGTCGGCTTCAACATTGCGCGTTTCGACTACGCCGTGCTCGGCGGCCTGAGCCGGTTCGATTTTTCGCGTCTGCCCACCCTGGACATCCTGGCCGACATCCACGCCCGCTTGGGCTACCGTCTGTCCCTGGACCATCTGGCCCGGGAAACCCTGGGCGCGGCCAAGAGCGCCGATGGTTTGCAGGCCCTGACGTGGTGGAAGGAAGGTCGCGTCCAGGACATCATCGCCTACTGCCGCCAGGACGTGGCCGTGACCCGCGATTTGTTCGAGTTCGGCCTGCGTCATGGGTATCTGCTGTTCCGCAACAAGGCCGGGGCGTTGGTGCGCCTGCCCGTGGACTGGAGCGGCCGGATCTCCAGCTAGACCAGACCCTTGCCATTGGCGGCGGAGGGGTTTACCGCCCTGTTTTTCATCCCTGGATCGAGGTGCACCCATGAACACAGCGCTGCAACCGCCCGCCGAGGCCAATGGCCGGACCGGGCGCAAACGGACCATTCTGTTGATCATTCTCCTGCTTGGAGCGGGATTTGGCGTTTTCGAATACGTGCGCGGCCTGGGCCGGGTGTCCACGGACGACG
>CAYLNA010000488.1:0-1678 GCA_964384665.1 uncultured Desulfovibrionaceae bacterium
ACGGCCGCAAGTCGGATTTCCGCAACGTCATCCTGCTCATGACCTCCAACGCCGGGGCACGGGAGATGAGCGGCAACGCCATCGGGTTCAAGGCCGGAGTGGAGGAGGACCGCGCCTCGCGCGGCATGGCCGCCATCGAGAAGTTGTTCAGCCCGGAATTTCGCAACCGCCTCGACGCCATCGTGCCCTTTCATTCCCTGACCCAGGACATCATGGAACGCATCGTCGACAAGTTCATGGCCGAACTGGGCGCGCAACTGGCGGCCAAGAACGTGACGGTGGTTCTCTCATCCGAGGCTAGGATCTGGCTGGCCAAGAAGGGCTTTGACCCGGCCTTCGGCGCGCGCCCCCTGGGCCGGCTCGTTCAGAAGGAAATCAAAGACGTTTTGGCCGACAAGATCCTGTTCGGCGAACTGGCCGGCGGCGGAACCGTGGATATCGGCCTGTGGCGAGACGCCCTGGACTTTGTCTATCGGCCGCGCTGAGCCCATGACCATCTTCGCCCTGCCTCCGGAACCGGTGTTCCCGGACCCGGCCCATGCCGACGCCGACGGATTGCTGGCCGTGGGCGGAGATCTGTCCCCCCGGCGGCTGCTCATTGGCTATGGTCTGGGCATTTTCCCCTGGTACAGCGCCAATTCTCCCATTCTGTGGTGGTGCCCCGAACCCCGGCTGATTCTGGAGCCGGAGCGGGTGCACGTGCCCACCCGACTGGAGCGCATCCTGCGTCAGGGCGCGTTCCGTTTCACCCTGGATACGGCCTTCGAGCGGGTCATCACGGCCTGCGCCCGCTCGCCCCGGCGCGGGGCCGTGGGCACCTGGATCGTGCCGGAAATGCATGCCGCCTATTGCCGTTTGCACGACTTGGGCTTCGCCCACAGCATCGAGGCCTGGCAGGGAGACGAGTTGGTCGGCGGCCTCTACGGCGTGGCCCTGGGCCGGGCTTTTTTCGGCGAATCCATGTTCTACCGCCGGCCCAACGCCTCCAAGGCCGCCTTTGTGACCTTGGCCCGAGCTCTGCGCGATGCTGGGTATTCCCTTTTTGATTGTCAGCAGACCACCCCGCACATGGTTCGTTTCGGCGGATTCGAGATCATGCGCGAAGAATTTTTGATCAGGCTGGACGCAGCCCTGAAAACTCCGACCCAATGCGGCCGTTGGGTTCTGGACCGGGGCGGAATCATCTGTCACGGCCTGCCCGTCATGCCGCGCATCGAGGACTCATGACTGAATTTGTATATGGATACGACGAGGACGAGGAATATTCCCGGCCGAGCAAATCCCAGCGCAAGCGGGACATGCTGGCCTTGCAGAAGCTGGGCGAGGATCTGATCGGGCTGGCGCCGGAACAGCTCGGACGCATGGACCTGCCCGAGGACCTGGCCGAGGCCGTCCGCTTCTATCATACCCTGAAGGACAAGGAGGCGCGGCGGCGGCATCTGCAGTTCATCGGCACGGTCATGCGCAAGCTGGACGCCGAGCCCATCCGCCAAGCCTTGGACGAGCTGGACCAGCTCCGCTTCCGACAGGCCGAGGAATTTCATCAGATCGAGCAGTGGCGGGACGCCCTGATCGCCGGAGACGAGGCACTGCTAGAGGAACTGACCCAGCGCTTCGACCTGGACCGACCGCAGTTGCGACGGATGGTTCGCGTGGCCGCCGAGGAAAAAGCCGCCGC
>CAYLNA010000489.1:0-1676 GCA_964384665.1 uncultured Desulfovibrionaceae bacterium
TTCATCCCGGTCCTGTTCATGGGCGGAATCGTGGGCCGGCTGTTCCGGGAATTCGCGGTGGTCATTTCCGTGGCCATCCTTGTTTCCGGCTTCGTGTCCCTGAGCCTGACGCCCATGCTCTGCGGGCTGTTTCTCAAGGAAACGCACGAAGTTCGCCACGGCCTGGTTTTTCGGACCTCGGAGCGGATCTTCGACGGCCTCCTGGCCCTGTACCGCTGGAGTCTGGCCCTGTGCCTGCGCCACCACGTCCTGACCTTCGCCGTGTCCCTGGCCGTCCTGGCCGGAACCGTGGTCCTGTTCCGGGACATGCCCAAGGGCTTTTTGCCCAGCCAGGACACGGGCCAGATCTCCGCCGTGACCGAGGCCGCGCAGGGCATCAGCTACGAGCACATGGTTCAGCAGCAACTGGCCCTGCACGAGGTGCTCCGCGCCGAACCGGCCGTGGACACGTTCATGTCCGTGGTCGGCGGCGGCGGTCCCAACTCGGCCGGCAACTCCGGCCGGTTCATGATCCGCCTCAAAAGCCTGGACGAGCGCAACGAAACGGCCGACCAGCTCATCGCCAAACTCCGTCCCAAGATGAACACCCTGCCCGGCATCCAGACCTTCCTGGTCAACCCGCCGGCCATCAACATCGGCGGCCGCGGTTCCAAGAGCCTCTACCAGTACACCCTGCAAAGCCCGGACACGGCGGAACTTTACCGTCAGTCCATGGTCATGGAGGAGGCCCTGCGCGGCCTGCCCCAGCTCCAGGACGTGACCAGCGATCTGCAACTCAAGAACCCGGAAGTGCGCCTGGACATCAACCGCGACAAGGCGGCCAGCCTCGGCGTCTCGCCCCGACAGGTGGAGGTGGCCCTGCAGTCGGCCTTTGGCTCGCGCGAGGTTTCGACCATCCAAGCACCGACCAACAGCTATTCCGTGATCATGGAACTGGCCCCGGAATACGGTCGCGATCCCTCGGCCCTGTCTCTCTTGTACGTACGGGCTTCGGGCGGGCCCTTGGCCCCCATCGCGACCATGGTCGATGCCTCCACCGGGGTCGGACCGCTCTCGGTCAACCATTCCGGGCAGCTACCATCCGTGACCCTGTCCTTCAACCTGCGCCCCGGCGTGTCCCTGGGCGAGGCCACGACCGCCGTGGAAGAGGTGGCCGCGCGCATTCTGCCGGACACCTTCAGCGCCAGCTTCCAGGGCACGGCCCAGGCCTTCCAGAGTTCCCTCAAGAACATGAGCCTGCTCTTGGTCCTGGCCGTGTTTGTCATCTACATCGTGCTCGGCATCCTCTACGAGTCCTTCATCCACCCCCTGACCATCCTGTCCGGCCTGCCCTCGGCCGGATTCGGGGCCTTGGTCACCCTGAAGCTCTTCGGCATGGACCTGAACCTTTACGGATTTGTCGGCATCATCATGCTCATCGGCATCGTCAAGAAAAACGCCATCATGATGATCGACTTCGCCCTGGAGAAACAGCGCGTGCATGGCCAGAGTCCGGCGGACGCCATTTTCGAAGGCTGTCTGGTCCGCTTCCGGCCCATCATGATGACGACCATGGCCGCCATCATGGGCACCCTGCCCATCGCCATCGGCTACGGCGCGGGCGGCGAATCCCGCCAGCCCCTGGGCCTGTGCGTGGTCGGCGGCCTGATCACCTCCCAACTCCTGACCCTCTACAT
>CAYLNA010000490.1:0-1662 GCA_964384665.1 uncultured Desulfovibrionaceae bacterium
CAGCATCGGCGGCATGGTCGCCAACAACGCCGCCGGCATGTGCTGCACCGTGGACCAGAACACCTTCGCCACCCTGCGCCACATGCGCCTCATCCTGGCCGACGGGACGCTGCTCGACACGGAAGACCCGGCCAGCGTGGCCGCGTTCCGCGACAGCCATGCCCACGTTCTGGACAAACTGGGCGAGCTGCGCCAGTGCGTCATGGCCGATCCGGTGCTGGCGGCCCGCATCCGGCGCAAATATTCCATCAAGAACACCACCGGCTACGCCGTGAACGCCCTGACCGAATTCGAGGACCCGCTGGACATTCTGACCCATCTTCTGGTCGGGTCCGAGGGCACTCTCGGCTTGGTCAGTTCCGTGGTCCTGGCAACCCTGCCCATCCTGCCCCTGCGAGCCACGTCGCTCATGATCTTTCCGGACCTGGACGCGGCGGCCCGCGCGGTCATGGCCCTACGGCGCGCGCCGGTGCAGGCGGCGGAACTGCTGGACCGCACGGCCATCCGGGCCGTGGAGAACCTGCCGGCGGCTCCGCCGCTCCTGCGCGAACTCGGGCCCACGGCCTGCGTCGTGCTCATGGAAACCCGCGCCACCGACGCCCAAAACCTGGCCCGCAACACCGAAGCCATTCTCGCGGCCCTGGATGGCATCGAACAAATCGTTCCGCCCCGATTCAGCACTGACCCGAGCGAATGCGAACGACTGTGGGCCGTGCGGCGCGGCCTGTTCTCGGCCGTGAGCAGCTATCGCCAGGCGGACGAATTCGTCATCACCGAAGACATCAACATTCCGGTCGAGCGTCTGGCCGAGGGCTGCGCCGCCTTCCAGGAACTGTTCGCCCGCCACGGCTACCAGGCCGGAATCATGGGCCACGCCTTTCACGGCAATTTCCATTTCACTTTGCCCACGCGCATCAACGATCCGGCCGAGCTGGACCGGCTGCACCGCTTCCTGGACGATCTGGCCGTGGTCATCACCCGCGATTTCGACGGATCTCTCAAGGCCGAGCACGGCACGGGCCGGGCCATTGCGCCCTATGTGCGTCTGGAATGGGGGGATACGTTGTACGGCGTCATGCGCGAGATCAAGACCCTGCTCGACCCGGACGGCCTGCTCAATCCCGGCGTCATGTTCAACGAAGACCAAAATGCCCATGTCCAGGGCCTCAAGGAGCCTTCGACCAGCCATCCCCGCATCGACATGTGCGTGGACTGCGGATTCTGCGAGCCGGTCTGCCCGTCCCGGTATATCGCCTTCACCCCGCGTCAGCGCATTGCTGCTTGGCGGGAGATCATCCGCCTGGAGCGCGCGGGCCGCGACACGGAAGCACGGAACTGGCGCGACATTTTCACGGAACTGGGCGAATCGACCTGCGCCACGGACGGTCTGTGCACGACCCGCTGCCCCTTGGGCATCGACGTGGCCTCCTTCATCCGTGACCTGCGCCACGACGAAACCACGGTCCTGGCGCGACAAACGGCCGCGACAGTGGCCGATCATTTCGCCGCGACCACGGGTCTGGGACGGATCGCGCTCGGCGCGGCCAACCTGGCCCATCTGGCCCTGGGCGCGGACCGATTGGAAGGCATCAGCCGCGTGCTGACCCGAATCAGTCAAAATCGCCTGCCCCCGTGGAATCCGAGCCTGCCGAGAGCGGCCAA
>CAYLNA010000491.1:0-1652 GCA_964384665.1 uncultured Desulfovibrionaceae bacterium
GCGGAAAAACGAAGCCCCCGGCGGTCCGGGGGCTTTGAAATTTATTTCGTGTGACAGCTTTTGCAGGCGATGGGAGCGTCACCCGCGCCCTCGCGTTTGACCTTGCGGTGACAACCGACACAGCTTTTCGTGCTGTCCTTGGTGGTGTGGAAGGTGCGGTACACGGAGCTGGATTCCGGCTTGATAGCGATGCTGTCGTGGCAGCCCTCGGACATGCAGCCCTGGAAGGTGTAGCTGTCGGTCACGGTGTGGTGACAGTCGGTGCAGGCGATCTGCATGTGCGAGGCGTGGTTGAATTCCACGTTCCCTTTCTTGGCCGTGTAACCGGCGAATTGCTTGGGACTCATGGTCACGCTTTCGGGAATCTCCATTTTTTCCGCGAAGGCGGCGACAGCGCAGCCCAGGATCAGGGCCGCGACAAAGGCCAGGGTAATGCGTTTCATCTCTCTTCCTCCTTGATTGTGCTCCAACAATGACTCCGGAGCCGGGCCGCGTACCAACGGCCTGGGCCGGAGCCCTCCCCATAAAGGCCCGATTCCTAACTTCTTCCTGGTTCAAGGGCAAGGAAGGAATGGTCCGTGCGGCGCTTTTCCGAGCCTGTGTGTCGGAATATGCTTTACGGAGTCGTCCAGATGTCGGCGATGCGCGCTTCCGCCTCCCGGATCAGTCGTTCCCCGTCACGGCGGGCCAGCCAGGTCAGACAGAGCGGGACCTGGATCTCGCCCGGCTCCCAGACGAGGCCCACGCCCCGGCGGACCACGTCCTCGGCCTCGACCTTGCGCAGCAGGGTCACGCCCATGCCGCCCAGGGCCAGCTCCTTGACGATGTTCTCGTCCACGGCCTCGGTCACGGTGTTGGGCGCGACTCCGGCCGCGGTCATGCGCTCCCGGCACAGGACATGGAACGGGCACATGCAGGTCGTCCAGACCCAAGGCAGAGCGGCGATGCCCTGCCAGTCCAGGGCGCGCGGATCGGCGGCCAGACGCCGGGGCACGACCACGCTGACCGGCGTGGTCGTCAGCTGGCGGACCGTGACATCCTCGGAGAAGTTCACGCCAAAGGCGAAGCCCATGTCCATTTCTCCGCGTTTGAGCATGGCCTCGGTGCTCAGGGTCTGACTGATGCAAAAGGTCAGGGTGACCTGGGGCAGGGCCGTGGAAATGGTTTGGATGACCTGATTCAGACGCAGAAAGGTCGGGTCGGTGTTCAGACCGAGGGTCAGGGCTCCGGTGGTGACGGCCTGGAATGACTGGGCCGCGCGGCGTAGTTCCGCGCTCTGGGTCAACATGGATGCGGCCAGGGGCAGGAGGGCCTCGCCGGCGGCGGATAGGCGCATGCCTTTGGCCTGGCGCAGGAAGAGGCTTACGCCCAAGTCATCCTCCAGATTGCGGATCTGGGAGGACAGGGCGGACTGGCTGATGTGCAGGATTTCCGCGGCTTTGGTCAGGTTGCCGGTCTGGGCCACGGCCTGGAAGGCGGTCAATTGGTGGAGTTCCATTTTCGCTCCGTTCGGTTTTGTCGAACGCTGGCTTCGCAAATGCGTATTGGATTTGTCAAAGCCGCATCGATACTCCGTCCGGGAAAACAAAGGAGTGTTTCATGACCGCGCGAAAACTCGGTCCGGTCCTTCTGACCGGCTTCATCATCGGCCC
>CAYLNA010000492.1:0-1635 GCA_964384665.1 uncultured Desulfovibrionaceae bacterium
TGGCCAGCGCGGGCATGAAATCGACGGACGTCGAAATCCTGCGCCTCATGGTCGGGACCGAGACCGCGTCGGACGCGGTGGCGTAGACAGAAGGGGAATGCCTCCGGCGGGCAGGGGACTCGTCCCCTGCACCCCGCTCATGGGGGCGTCAAAAGTCGCGAAGGACCGCGATCCGTCATTCCGGCGAAGGGCGATATGTCGGACAAGGAAAAGCCTTGGCGTGAGACGTCATTCCGGCGAAGGCCGGAATCCAGTTCTTGCAGATGATTGCAGAGGATGTTTTCACCTCCCGCTTGTGCGGCGACCGCGCCGTGGCTACACCCCGGCCATGGATACGTCTGATTTTGACTGCGCCGGATTCTGCCGCGACTGCGGCCTTGAGCATCGCCTGCCGGCGGCCCCGGCCATGGATACGTCTGATTTTGACTGCGCCGGATTCTGCCGCGACTGCGGCCTTGAGCATCGCCTGCCGGCGGCCCCGGCCCTGGGTGCGGCCCGGGCGCTTCTGGCCGAGCTGGAACGCCGGGGGAGCATTGGCCTGGGACTGGACAACGACCCGCGCCTGGGCCTGGACTATCTGTCCGGCCCGGCTCGGGGCCAGATGTTCGGCGTGCTCGTGGCCCGCGATCCGGATGGGCGCGAGCATGTCCTGAAAGCCTTTTCCGGTCAGTACAACAGCCTGTGGACCGTGCCGGGCTGGGCGCCGCCCATCCTCGACCCGGCCGCCTTTGCCCAAACCATCGCGGACGACGAGCCGCGCATCAAAGCCCTGACCCGCGAGATAGACCTTCTCGCCTCCACCGATCCGGCCCGCATCCATTTGATGACAGCGCGCCGCGAACTCTCTCAAGGCCTCATGGCCCGCATTTTCGATCTCTACCGTTTGACCAATTTTCGCGGCCAGACCCGCCCCCTGGCCGAGGTCTTCCTCGGCCGGGCCATGCCCACGGGCACGGCAGAATGCTGCGCGCCCAAGCTCCTGCACTTTGCCGCCACGCACGGGCTGACTCCGATCGGTCTGGCCGAGTTCTACGTCGGCCGGGAGAACCGTTCCGGCGCGCGCCGCCACGGCGCGTTCTCGACTCCCTGCGTGGAGAAATGTCGGCCGATTCTGGGGTTTTTGTTGTGCGGTCTGGAAGAGGGAGAGGGGGACGTTGGGTGGGACTCTGGGCTCAAGCGGCGGAGGTGGCGGCGCGGCCTGGCGCATCCCGACCGATGACGAATCATGGCATGCGCCAGACTTGTCTGGTTCAGTCCTCGCCGTGCGGCGATTTGGCCGCGTGGATCGTCAGCATCAGTTCCGCTTCCAGGAATTCCTGGTCATTCTTGGGGGAAATGGTCGTTCGGAACCGTTTCCACAAATTGGGATTGAGATCCTGCATCGACGCGCCCGGCACGGTCTGTTCGTCGAAACGGATGTGCTCCAGAAGATCTTTGGTGGTTGCAAACATGCGCGGTCTCCAGGTTGTCGCCAGGTGAACTTCCGGCGACGCTACAGGGCCCCGCCCAGGCGGGCAAGGAGGGGATGGCGGCTCGCCGCCTTGTTCCGCATTTCGTTACAGTTCGACCTGGCTCCCCAGTTCGACGACCCGATCCGGCGGGATCATGAAGAAGGACGTGGCGTTCCAGGCATTG
>CAYLNA010000493.1:0-1631 GCA_964384665.1 uncultured Desulfovibrionaceae bacterium
TCCAGGCGCGAGGTGGTGCGCATGATGCCCATGTAGTTCCACATGGTGCTGCGGATGGTGCCCCAGTCCTGATTGATCAGGGCTGGGTCTTCCATTTCGGTTTTGCCGGAGGTGATCCAGTCAGAGATGGAATCCTGCATTTTTTGGGACAGGCCGCATGGGCCGTCATCGTAGCGGCGGATGATGTCCTCGGCCGCGCTCTGTCCCCAGAGCACGCCTTCCAAGAGCGATGTCGAGGCCAGACGGTTGGCCCCGTGCACGCCGGTGCACGCGATCTCGCCGGCCGCGTAGAGGCCTTCCAGGGTGGTCCGCCCACGCTTGTCCACCAGGACTCCGCCGCAGGAATAGTGCGCCGCCGGCACCACCGGGATGGGCTCCTTGGTGATGTCCACGCCGATTTCCTTGCACTTGTCGTAGATGGTCGGAAAACGCTTGCGCAGGTTCTTGTCCACGTAGTTGGCCGCGTCCAGAAAGACGCAGTCCTCGCCGGTCTTGAGCAGCTCGTCGGTGATGGCCCGAGTCACGATGTCGCGTGGGGCCAGTTCCAGCCGGTCGTCGTAGCGGGTCATGAACCGCTCGCCCTTGGCGTTGAAGAGCCGCGCTCCCTCGCCGCGCACCGCCTCGGAAATGAGGAATTTGCGGTCCGCGCGGTGGAAGAGGGCCGTGGGATGAAACTGGATGTATTCCAGGTTCATGACCGTGGCTCCGGCGCGTTGGGCCATGGCCAGACCGGACCCGATGGAGGCCGAGGAATTGGTGGTGTGCTGGAAGATCTGGCCCAGGCCGCCGGTGCAGAGCACTGTGAAATCGGCCAGGATGGTGTTGGGCTCGCCGGTCTCGCCATTGAAGACATAGACGCCCACGCACTGGTTGTTGAGCTGGTAGCGGAATTCCAAGTCCGTGCACTGGTGGCGGGTGGCCAGCAGGTCGATGGCCGTACGGTTGTAGAGAATGGTGATGTTGGAGTGGTCCCGCACGGCCTTCATCAAACTGTCCTGGATGGCCCGGCCGGTGTAGTCGGCGCAGGTCAGGATGCGGCGCACGGCATGGCCGCCTTCCTTGGTCAGATACCATTCGTCGTCGCTGGCGCGGTCGAAGGGCACCTGGACCCGGTCGATGAGGATTTGTTCCACGGATCGGGGGCCGTCCTCGGTCAGGTAGCGCACGGCCTCGGCGTAGTTGTATTCCCAGCCGGCGGTGGTGATGTCCTTGGCCAGCAGCTCAGGGCTGTCCTCGCGTCCCTTGTAGATGATGCCGCCCTGGGCCAGGGCCGTGTTGCCGTTGTCCAGGCGGTCGCCCGAGGTCAGCAGGGTGACCTCGTGTCCCTTGTCGGCTAGGCAGATGGCGGCGGTGCAGCCGGCGATGCCGGAGCCGATGACCAGGACCTCGGTTTTCAGACGTGTATGGGGCATGGCGTTCTCCGGTTATTGGCGGCAGGCGTTGAGCATCCGCTCCAGGGCCAGGCGGGCCGGGGCGGCGATGTCCTCGGACACGCGCACGGGTTGAGCCGTGTCCAGACCGCGCAAGGTTCGGGCGAGGTTGTCCTCGGTGATTTTGGCCATGTTCGAACACAGAACCCGGCGCAGGGGGCGGATGGTCTTGTCTGGATGGCGCTGGGCCAGGCGGTTGAC
>CAYLNA010000494.1:0-1603 GCA_964384665.1 uncultured Desulfovibrionaceae bacterium
CGGGTCACGCACAGGTCGTGCTTCTTGATTTTGTTCAGCAGGGCCGTGTGCGACAGACCCAGACTCAGGGCCGCCTGGCGCACGCTTTTGGCCTGGGCCAGGGTGGTTTCGAGGATATCCCGTTCCAGTCGATCCAACTGGTCCTTGAGGGGCTGGCCGATCTCGGCCTTGGGCGCGGGTTGGTTATGGCCCGGAATGCGCTCGCCCAGCTCGTGGGCCAGGACGAGGAAGCGCTCGTCGATGATCTCGTCCGGGCAGAGAATGGCGGCGCGGTCGGTGACGTTTTTCAGCTCCCGCACGTTGCCCGGCCAATGGTGGCGGCCCAGCTTGGCCAATCCGGCCGGGGACAGGCTCTTGACCGAGCGGCCGGCGCGTTGGGCCAGGGTGAAAAGAAAGTGTTCGGCCAGGAGGGAAATGTCGTCCAGGCGCTCCTGCAAGGGCGGGATGTGGATGGGCAGGACATTGATGCGGTAGTAGAGATCGCGGCGAAAGGTTCCGTCCTCGACCATTTTTTCCAGATTGCCGTTGGTGGCGGTGATGATCCTGGCCCGGATCGGGATTTCCTTGGTTCCGCCGATGCGCCGCGCGCGCAGATCCTGGATGACGCGCAGGATCTTGGCCTGGGAGGACAGGGGCATGTCCCCGATTTCGTCCAGAAAGACCGTGCCCTCGCCGGCCACCTCGAACAGGCCCGCCTTGCCGTCCTTGAGCCCGCCGGTGAAGGCTCCGGCCACGTATCCGAAAAGTTCGCTTTCCAGGAGTTGCTCGGGCAGGGCCGCGCAGTTGATGGGCACGAAGGGACCGGGCCGTTTGCTTGCCGTATGGATGGCCCTGGCGAAGAGTTCCTTGCCCGTGCCCGACGCGCCCCGGATGCAGACGATGGAATCCGTGCCCGCGATGAGCTGGGCGTAGGCGATGAGGTTGTTGATGGCCTGGTTCTGGCCGATGATGTCCGAAAAACTGATCTGGGCCGGCTCGGAAATGCTGCGGGCCAGCTGTTTGACCTCGCGCATGTCCGTGGCGATTTCCACGGCTCCGATGACCTGTCCGCCGGCGTCGCGGATGGGGCGGCAGGTGGCGAAATACTGGAAGCGGCCCGAGGGCGTGACCAGGGTTTTCTTCACGTCCGCGCATTCCCGGCCGGCCAGACTGTCCAGGATGGCCGTGTCCCCCAGACCCAGGTCGCGCACGTCCCGACCCAGTGCCTCGTCTCCGGCAAGGCCCAGGATCGCGCGGGCCACGGTGTTGATGGTCGTGACTCGACCGGCCGTGTCCACGGCGATGACGGCGCTGGCGATGTTGTCCAGAACCACGCGCAACCGCTGGGCCTGCTCTTCCTGGGGCAGGGTGGCGATGGGTCGGGCCGTGATCAGGCCGGGGATGTCGGTCAGGGTCGGCAGCAGATCCGGCGGCGGGGTCTCGGTCGGGCGGTGTTCCGCCTCCAGATAGACGTGGGCCAGGTCGTCCACGCGGTCCACTTCCATGGCCACGATGTTGAAGCTGCGGTCCGCGATGCGCCGGGACAAATCCGCCACGATGCCGACGCGGTCCTGAAAACCGAGGTACATTTTGCTGGACATGCGCTCTCCTGATGCGCTGCGGG
>CAYLNA010000495.1:0-1594 GCA_964384665.1 uncultured Desulfovibrionaceae bacterium
AGGCCGATCTTGCGGATGTCGAAGCTGGTCTTGCGCTCCAGAATGGCGTTGCGGATCAGTTCGTCCAGGATGAGCAGCTCGAACACGGCGACGCGGCCCCGATAGCCGGTGTAGCGGCAGTGGGGGCAGCCCGTGCCCTTGCGGAAGGAGGCCCCCTGGACCATGGACTGGGTATAGCCCATGGCCTGCAATTCGCCGGGCGTGGGTTTGTGGGGCTGGGCGCATTCCGGGCAGACCCGGCGCAGCAGGCGCTGGGCGACCACGCTGACCACGGTGGAGGAGATGAGAAAGGCCTCGATGTCCATGTTCATGAGCCGGATCAGGCCGCCGATGGAATCCTCGGTGTGGAAGGTGGTCAGGACCTTGTGCCCGGTCAGGGCGGCTTGCACCGCCACTTCGGCCGAATAGTTGTCGCGGATTTCGCCGATGAGGATGACGTCCGGGTCCTGGCGCACGATGTGGCGCAGGGTTTCTTCGAAGGTCAGGTTGATTTTGGGGTCGATGGAGCATTGGGAGATGCCCGGAATGACGTATTCCACCGGTTCCTCGGCGGTGATGATGCTGACCGAGGGTGTGTTCAGGTGGTGGATGCAGCTGTAGACCGTGGTCGTTTTGCCGGACCCGGTGGGGCCGGTGATGATGACCACGCCGCTGGGCCGGGACAGGGCTCCGTCGATGAAGCGCTTGAGGGTTTTCGGGTACATGCCGATGCCTGAAATATCGATCAGGGTGCCCTGGCGGTTCAGCAGGCGGAGCACGATGGCCTCGCCGTGGATGGTCACGTAGAACGAGGCGCGCAGGTCCAGCTCGCCGCCCGGATACTCGAACAGGATGCGGCCGCCCTGGTGACGGCGTTTTTCGGCGATGTCCGCCGAGCACATGATCTTGAGCCGGCTGCTCAGGTTCGGGATGATCTCGCGCGGAAATTCCTTGTATGGTTCCAGCACGCCGTCGCGCCGGAAGCGGATGCGCAGCCGGTCCGGCAGGGGCTCGATATGGATGTCGCTGACATTCTGCTCGATGGCGTCGAGGATGGCGCGGTCCATCACGCCGGTGGCCGAGTCCTCGTCCTGGTTGTCGCGGATCTGGGCTCCGCGCTCGAAGCGCTGGATGAGTTCCCGGATGGAGTCCCTGGAGGCGATGGCCGGGACAATGCCCTCGGAAAAGATGGTCCGCGCTTCGTCCAGGTCGTCCCGGTCCAGGGGATTGGCGAAGGCGACCATGATCTGGTGGTCCTGACGCGTCACGGGCAGGTAGGTGGCCTTGGCCCGGCAGGACTGGGGCATCTGGTGCAGCAGGGTCGGGTCCACGCTCATGAAGCGCGGGTCGATGAAGGGGTATCCGAGCTGGAGGGACAGAGCCTCCAGTAGCTTGTGTTCCTTGATGAAATTGTTGGTGACCAGCACCTCGCCCAGCTTGGGGGCGTCTTCGGAACGGCGCTGGATCTCGAAGGCCGACTCCAGGTCCGAGTCGCTGATCAGGCCTAGTTCCACCAGCAGGCTGCCGATGCGCATGGACAGCTTGTGCTTGCGGATGGCGTCCGTGACCTGCGCGTCCGTGACATAGCCCAGCTCTTTGACGATATCGAGCAGCG
>CAYLNA010000496.1:0-1582 GCA_964384665.1 uncultured Desulfovibrionaceae bacterium
GTCGCGCCTGGTGGTCCGCGCCCCGGCTGGCCTGTTCGGCCTGGGCGGAAAGTTGTTCCGCGGCGGAGCCGACGACCTCCACGACGCCTTCCAGCTGGCGGGCCACGTCCATGATGCGGTTGTTTTGTTCCTGCACCTTGCGGCTTTGCGTCACGGTTTCGGTCATGTCCGTCCAGATGGACAGGGTGCCGAGGATTTCGCCGCCGGCGGTCCTGAAGGGCGCGGAGGAAATGGCCACGTGGCGGAGCGCGCCCTTGCGCGTCGTCACGTCGCGGGTGGCGGTGAGCAGACGGCCTTCGCGCAGGGCCACGGTCGAAATGGTTTCGGTGGCGGCGTCGCCATAGAGGAACAGCCCCGATTTCTGGCCGTGATAGTCCGCCGGCGAGCCGTCCCGTTCGATCAGGTCGAGCATGTGCTGGTTGGTGAAGACCGTCGTGTCGTCCTTGGAGAAAATGGAACACGGCACGGTCATTCCGTTCAACACGCCCTGGGAATAGGCCAGCTGGTCGCGCAAGGCGTGGACCATGGCGTTCATGCTCGCGGCCAACTGACCGAATTCGTCCTGGCGTTCCAGGGTCAAGACGACGTCCGTGTCGCCGTTGGCCACGGCCTGGCTGAAGCCGACCAGGGCGCGCAGCGGTCGGATGAGGGCCCGGGCGGCGAGAAAGCTCAGGACCAGGCCGAGGCTGATCGCCCCGGCCGAGGCCCCGATGGACGTCATCCGGATCGTGGTGAAGTTGCCGGTAAGGAGCATGGCCGCGATTTCGCCGTGTTCGGTCAGATGGGCGCGAATTTCGGCCAAGCCGGACTGCACGTCGCGCATACGGGGCAGGGAGACGGAGACAAAATGTTCGTGCGCGGCGGCCGTGTCCCCGCCTTGCTTGCGCGCGGCGATTTCCGTGGCGCTTTCGTGCAGTTGGCGATGCGGCGCTTCAAGACGGGTCAGGGCCTCGCGGACATCCGGGTACGTCTGCTCGACCGCTTTCCGGCCGTCCCCGAAATACCACTTGCCAAAGTCGCAGAGATGGTCGTCGGTTTGCACATCCAGCGTCTGCCGCGTCGTGTCCATCAAATACGAGGAGACTTTTTGCGCCCACAGAAGATGATCGACTTCGCGCTGTAGCAGTTCGCTCGCCAAGGTGGAAATGTCGCGCGCGTCCGTTGTCTCCGCTTGTAAGACATGCATCCATCGCCATGTCGCCGTGGAGAAAAGAGCGAAGAGGATGACGATGGTCATGTTCACGCAAAGAAAACGGGCTTGGATTCCGCAACGAAGAATGGACATGAAGGTTCCTCCTTGAAACACGAAGGGCTACTGGTTGTATGTCAGGACGTCACACCATGCGGCTATGGGGTTGTGACGCGTCCGCGGGCGCGGTCTCTCGGCTCCAAAATCAGGAAGACGCCTCGATAGCTGATCGCGCGGCGTGTGCGCAAGATCATGCTTGTCCTGACCGTGAGCGCAACAAATGGCGCGTCGCGTCAGTGCATCCGCCGTCCGACAAAGGCCGCGCCCAGAATGATGATCATGCCGATGACGGCGTGGCCGGTCACGGTTGATCCCCGGATCAGGGCGGCCAGG
>CAYLNA010000497.1:0-1580 GCA_964384665.1 uncultured Desulfovibrionaceae bacterium
ATACTTGGGCGTGGCGGCCGCATGCGCCGTCCGCGCGGGCCGAAACCGGTGTTTGGACCATGAAATCAGGGGAGGAAGAAATGAAGCGTGTTGCTTGCTTGTGTCTGTTTTTGATGCTTCTGGTCGGCTCGGCCTGGGCCGAGACCATTTCCTTCGCGCCCCTGCCCATGGAAAACCGTGAAACCGTGCTCAAGCAGTTCATGCCCATGGCCGTCTTCCTGCGCGAAACAGCGGGGATCGAGCTGCGCTTCGAGTATTCGGAAAACTACGACGAAATTTTGCGCAAATTCGAGCAGGGTAAGATCGATGTCGCCTATCTGGGGCCTCTGCCGTACGTGACGTTGAAAGCGAAGTTCGCCCCGGCCGAACCCCTGGTCCATTTCAACGAGGCCAGCGGCGAGCCCCTGTACACCTGCGCCATCGTGGGGCGGGCCGACAAGAACATCGACCTGACCGCCCTCGAACAGCGGAAGGTGGCCCTGACCCAGCCCCTGTCCACCTGCGGCTTTTTGTCCACCAACGGGTTGCTGCGCGAACGGGGATCGGGCTTGGCCAAGAACCTCTACCGCTATCTGGACAAGCACGACGAGGTCGCCCTGGCCGTTGTGCGCGGGGAATACGAAATCGGCGGCCTGAAAACAGCCATCGGCCGGAAATACGCCCATCTGGGCCTGAGCGTGCTGGGCGAGACAGCGCCCCTGCCGCCCTTCGCCCTCATCGCCAACTCCAAGACCCTGAAGCCCGAAACCAGGGCCATCATCCGTTCGGTTTTGGCCACTCTGGAGCCCGCGGGCAAAGACGCGGCCCGGCTCGCGTCCTGGGGCGACAACATCCGCCACGGCGCGGTTCCGGCCAAGGACGAGGATTACGCGCCCGTGCGCGCACTCCTCGGTGACACGGTCATTCCGGAGAAGGGAAACTTCTAGGTGCGAACCCGGTCCGTCTTCATCCTGGAACGTCTGCTGATGGTGGTCGTGGCCATTCTGCTGAGCGGGGTAATCGGTCTGTTTTTGCACTCGTCCCGCCAGTACAAGGAACGCAACTACCTCGACGGTCATTTGACCGTGCTGGATACGGCCTACCGAGCCAGCGTGCAGATGTACCGCCTGTCCATGCAGGGTTTTTACGACACGGCCCTGAATGTTCCGGATGTCCTGGACATCATGGCCGACGCCCAGCACGCGGAAGGGGAAACCCGCGACATCGCCCGCGGCCGTTTGTACCGCAGGCTCTTTCCCGTCTACGAGGCCATGCAGCGTCAGAATCTGCGCCAGCTCCATTTCCATCTGCCCGACGGGGTCAGTTTTTTGCGCTTTCATCTTTCGTCCCATTTCGGGGACTCCCTGCTCGGTGTCCGGCCCATGGTCCGCATGGCCAACGAGCAGAAACGGCCCATGCAGGCCTTCGAGATCGGCCGGTCCGTTTGCGGGTTCCGCTATATTTTCCCCTTGGGGCGGGAGAATGAGCACCTGGGCAGCGTGGAGGCGATCATCACGACCAAGGCCATCCGCGACGCCATGGCCGAGTTGGACCCCTCCCATGAATACGCCTTTGTCCTCGATCGCTCCGTCGCCGAGCCC
>CAYLNA010000498.1:0-1575 GCA_964384665.1 uncultured Desulfovibrionaceae bacterium
GGGCCGATCGCTTCGCGGGGCGCTTCTTGGGCTGGGGCGGCGGAATCTTGCGGTCCAGGGGCATGAATGGAACCTGGGCAAAGGAATGCTCGTTGAACTGCGGCCGGCGCAGGGGACGATAGACCCGGAAAACGACGAACAGCGGCCCACTCTCCCGCTGGACCACGACCCAGGCCGGGTCGTCCTGGGCGGGCAGGGCGGCCAAGGCGTCCCGGTCCAGGCCGACGCCGTCGGCGGACTCGCTGAAGGCCTCCAGCAGACCGTTGGGCCGAACCACGGCCAGGAAGCGCAGATCCTCCTGCTGGATCATCTCGTCGAGCAGGGTCCGCAACCGGAAACCCGCTCCCGGCCCGCGCAGGCCGACGCGCCCGCCGGCCTCCATGGCCCGGATCAGGGTCTCGCCCTGGGCGGCCATGACCTGGGCCACGACACGCTGCTCGCGGTGACGGCCGGAAATGGCCAGCCACAGAACCAGAGCCGCGACCAGGGCCAGGACAAAAGCCCCGCCCAGCCCAAAGCTGGTCACGGAAAAAAAACGATGGCGAAAATTCACACGGCATCCTCGCGGCCAAAATACGGCCCACCAAACACGCAGTGTGGTCAGGGCCAGGGCAAATTGCAAGCCCGCCCATCCATGAATCGTGCCGAGCCGGAAGGCATTGCCAAGCGCCCCGGCTTTTCATAGCCGGGAGCAAACACAAGGAGACCGCCATGACCGTGCACGAACTGCAAGAAACCGTCGACGCCTGGGTCCGCACCCTGGGCGTGCGCTATTTTTCCGAACTGACCAATCTCGGCATCTTGATGGAGGAAGTGGGCGAGGTCGCCCGCATCATGACCCGCCAGTTCGGGGACCAGAGCTTCAAGGACTCGGACAACAAGGATCTGGCCGACGAACTGGCCGACGTGCTTTTTGTCCTGACCTGCATCGCCAACCAGACCGGCGTCGATCTGACCGAGGCCATGCGCCGCAACCTGGAAAAGAAAACGGCCAGGGACAAGGACCGGCACATCAACAACCCTAAACTCCGGGCCTGACCGGCCAGCCCCGAGCACGCCGGCTGGTCAGAATCGAACCGGACCACAGGCCAATCTGGATAGTTTCTGACCAGGCCAGACCCGCGCCTGGAGCCAATCGAGCCAACCCTGGATAACAAATCTTTTTATTTCGAGTTATTGCCATAAAAACTCACTTCTGGCACGTCCCTTGATAAACCCGGTCCGTCTCGACACCACCACCGGATCAAACCAAGGAGATTTTCCATGAACAAAACCACCCTCGTTTCCCTGACTACGGCCCTGATCATCCTCTTCGCCGCCGTCAGCTTCGCCGGTCCCCTCCGCGACGGCAAGCACGGCCAGCGCCAGGGCGGCCAAAACCGTCTGGCCCAGGTCGTGAACCAGCTGCCCCCGGAAAAGCGCGCCCTGTTCGAGTCCATCATGGACGAGCACCGCAAGGACGTCCGGCCCCTCCACAACACCATGTGGCAAAAGCGGACCGAGCTGAAGGCCCTGTCCGCCAACCCGAACACCAAGCCCGAAACCCTGACCGCCATTGTCGCGGAAATGGCGGAC
>CAYLNA010000499.1:0-1575 GCA_964384665.1 uncultured Desulfovibrionaceae bacterium
TGCCGGATTTCCTGGAAGGTCTGGATGCCGATGGGGAGTTTTTTTCTGGTCATGGTCCGTCCTGGATGCCGGAGGCATGGTTTTGGGATGGCTGGACAACAACTTCATGCGGGCAAAGCGAGGAGGGCGTCAAGGCGGACAGAAATCGAGGCGGCTCCGTGCGCCTCGGGATGGGCGCATGCTCGTTTCAATCGTGAACAGGCGCGATCAGGACGGGTTTCCAAGATGTCGCTTGGTCTTGGCCGTGGGCGGAGCCGTGGTCGGGTTCTCGGGCCAGGGGTGTTTGGGGTAGCGGCCGCGCATTTCGGCCCGCACGGCCGGGTATCCATTTTTCCAGAAGGACGCGAGATCGCGGGTGACCTGCAACGGGCGGCCGGCCGGGGAGAGCAGGTGGAGAAGAAGGGGGTGGCGGCCATCGGCCAGGGTCGGGGTGGTGGGCTGGCCGAACATTTCCTGGAGTTTGACCGGCAGGATGGGGCCTGATTCCGGGCTGTAGTCGACGCGCCGCGTCGCGCCCGAGGGCACGGGGATGGACTGCGGGGCTAGGCGGTCCAACTCGGCCAAGCGGTCCCAGCCGATCAGGTTCTTGAGAGCCTGGGTCAGGGGCGCTTTGTTCAGATCCGCTCCGGACCGCGCGCCGGGCATGAAGGGGCCAAGCCATGTCCACAACGTGGCGAGCAGGACTTCGTCGCCCAGGTCCGGCCAACCCTCCGGGTCCAGCCCGCGCAGGAAGCGGACCCGATCCCGCAGATCGCGGCTGCCCGCGTCCCAGGGCAGTCGGGAGATCTCGCGGATTCCGCCCAGCAGGGCGCGGGTCAGACTGTCCGGGTCCGCGTCCAGGGGCGATTCCTCCACGCACAGGCTGCCCAGCATGCGCTTGCGCGTGGCCGTGACCCGGTCTTTGCTCGGATCGAAACGGACTTCGTCCTCCCGGATCATGTCCTCCCCGAAAAATTCTTCCAGTTCACCCCGAGTCAAGGGCGCGGCCTGCCAGATGCGGGCGCTGGCCGCGTCGCCGTCCAGATCGGCGATGGCCAGAAATTCCTCGTTAGCCAGGGCGTTTGGTCCGGGCCAGACGGCCTTGCGTCCGTTGGTCAGGCGGTAGGAACCGTCTTCCTGGCGGCGGGCGATGCGGTCCGGATAGGCCAGGGCCGTCAAGAGCCCCATGGCCTCGGGCTTGATGGGGGCGGGAGGGATGCCTGTCGCGCGGAAGAGCTGGTCCTGGCCGGCGCGCACGGCCTCGGGCAGTGCGGTGCGTGGGTTCGCGGTTTCGCGCAGGTCCGGACCCGTGCGCATGGCCTGCCCCGGCTCGGCCAAAAGCGCGGCCAGCCGGATCGCCGTGGGGCCGAGGCCGTGCGCGTCGGCCGTCAGGACCATGTGCCCCAGGCGCGGGTGCAGGGGCAGCCCCGCCACGGCCCGGCCGTGGGCCGTGATCCGGTTCGCGTCGTCCACCAGGCGCAGGCGGCGTAGCAGGGTCATGGCGCTTTGATAGCCGCCGGTTGGCGGCGGGGTCGGCCAGACGAGGTGGCTCGGATCGGGCGCGCCCCACAAGGCCAGATCCAGGGCCAGGGGAGC
>CAYLNA010000500.1:0-1551 GCA_964384665.1 uncultured Desulfovibrionaceae bacterium
TGCACGGTCAGCACGCAGGCCAGGATGACCGTGTTTTTCTGCCAGCGGACCAGACTGTTCCAGAAGAGTGCAAGGGCTGTCATGACGCGCTCCCAAGGTTATATTTTCGCAATCTAGCCGGCTTCGCTTTGCTTTGGCAAGGAACGGACGGGAACGGTCGGTGCTTGGCCGTCTCGCCGGCGGCTTGTTTACATGTCGGACGGAACGGACTAGGGGCCAGTGCAGACGTTAGGGGTGGCCCCGGTGGCCTGAGATCATACCCTTGGAACCTGATCTGGATTATTCCAGCGGAGGGAAACGGCTTACGGACGCTTTGTTTGTCGCGCCGCCTTCCTGTTGGGGAAGGCGGCTTTTTTTATGCACTTTTCACGGAGAACAGCATGACACAGCTCAGTCTCGCCCGCGAGGGCGTGGTCACCTCGGACATGGCCGTGGTGGCGGCAAAGGAAAATCTTGATCCGGAATTCATCCGCCAGGGCGTGGCCTGCGGCCACATCGTCATTCCCAGGAACGTGGGCCGGGATTTTGCGGCCGAGGGCATCGGCGCCGGCCTCAAGACCAAGGTCAACGCCAATATCGGCACATCCGGCGTGCAGGGATCGCTTTCGGTCGAGCTGGCCAAGCTGGACGCGGCGGTCCAGGCCGGGGCGCACAGCGTCATGGACCTGTCCACGGGCCGGGGCCTGACAGCCACGCGTCGGGCCATCCTGGACCATTCTCCGGTCATGGTCGGGGCCGTGCCGCTCTACGCCGTGGCCGCCGACCTGGTTGACGCCGGGCGGGAGATCGAGGCCATGACCGCCGACATGCTGCTTGCGTCCATCGAGGCCCAGTGCGCCGAGGGCATTGATTACATCACCGTGCACTGCGGCGTGACCCGCCAGGGCGTGGCCCGGACCCTGGGTCAGGACCGCGTGGCCGGGATCGTCAGCCGGGGCGGAGCGCTTCTGGCCGCGTGGATGGAGCGCAACGAGCGGGAAAATCCGCTTCTGGAACATTTCGACCGTCTGTTGGACATCGCCTTCCACTTCGACGTGACTCTGAGTCTGGGCGACGGCCTGCGGCCCGGCGCGGTCAGCGACGCCACGGACGCGGCCCAGATCCAGGAACTCTTGGTCATCGGCGAATTGGGGCGGCGGGCCAGGAAGCGGGGCGTGCAGGTCATGATCGAGGGGCCGGGACACATGCCGCTGGGTCAGATCGCGGGCAATGTCATGCTGCAAAAACGGATCTGCGACGGCGCGCCGTTCTACGTGCTCGGGCCCCTGACCACGGACATCGCGCCCGGTTACGACCACATCACAGCCGCCATCGGCGGGGCTGCCGCCGCAGCGGCCGGCGCGGACTTTTTGTGCTATGTCACCCCGGCCGAGCACCTCTGCCTGCCGGACATGGACGACGTGCGCCAGGGCGTGATCAGCACCCTCATCGCGGCCCATTCCGGAGACATCGCCAAGGGTGTTCCCGGCGCTATCGATCGCGATCACGCCATTTCCGTGGCCCGCAAGAACCTGGATTGGGAAGGCGTCTTCGCCGCCGCCCTGGACCCGG
>CAYLNA010000501.1:0-1546 GCA_964384665.1 uncultured Desulfovibrionaceae bacterium
ATCAGCGCCTCAAGAATAACCCGAAGGTCAAGTTCTTCACCATGGCCGAGGTCACGAAGCTGGCCGGCGGCGTCGGGAACTATGACGTGACCGTGAAGATCAAGCCACGGTGTTCCGCTCCGAGCAGTCCGGACCTGTCCGATCTGTGCGCCGAGTTGACTTCCGAGGTGCGCAACGATTTTGAATTTGGGTTGTCCACGCGCAAGGCCGTGTACATGGACGCGCCGTTCGCCTTCCCGCAGCGTTACGTGGTCGACAAGGCCGCCTTGAGCGATGCGGACAAGGCCAAGGTTTCCAAGTGCGAATACATCGACCTGAGCGAGAGCGAAAAGGAAATCACGCTCAATGTCGGCTCCATCGTCATCGCCACGGGCTGGAAGCCTTACGACGTGACCAAGCTGACCAATCTCGGCGCCGGCGCGGTCAAGAATTGTATTTCCAACATGCAGATGGAACGCTTGGCCTCGCCCTATGGCCCGACCAACGGCCAGATCCAGCGTCCTTCCGACGGACGCGCCCCCAAGAAGGTGGCTTTTGTGCAGTGCGCGGGCTCGCGTGACGAAAATCATCTGCATTTCTGCTCCTACATCTGCTGCATGGCGTCCTTGAAGCAGGCCCAGTATGTGCGCGAACAGTACCCCGATGCGGAAGTGACCATTTTCTACATCGATCTGCGCACGCCGGGCCGCTACGACAATTTCGCCAAGAAAATTCTGGCCGACGAAAAAGTGTTCGCGGTCAAGGGCAAAGTCGCGGCCGTCGAGCAGGACAAGGCCGGCGATGACGTGTGGGTCACCGTGGAAGACGCGGTTTCTGGAACCAAATCGGTCGAGCGATTCGACCTCGTGGTCTTGGCCACGGGAATGCAGCCCAGCCTAGCCGGTTCTTCCTTGCCGATTGACGTGCCTGTCGATGCCGAGGGCTTCATTGTCGGGGGCGAGGAGAAAGGCATTTTTGCCGCGGGCTGTGCCAAACAACCTCTGGATGTGATGAAGACGGCGCAGTCCGCGACAGGCGCCGCCATGAAAGCCATTCAGACGGTGAGGGGGAGGTAGGACATGGCCGAAAAGATAGGCGTATATTTTGATGAAGCAAGCCTCGGCGGTCTTCTGGACATCCAGGCGCTGTGCGACGGCATCCGTAAAAAGTGGGACAGCCTTTGCCCCGTGGTCAAGGTTCATCCCCGTTTGGCCTCGGCCGAGGGCCGGGCGCTGATCCAGGCCGATATCGACGCCGGAGCCATCGACGCGGCGTGCATCTGCGGCCCCTCTCCGCGCGTGGATTGGGACCTTTACCAGTTCGCGGGAGTGCAGGTCGATCGCGTCAATCTGCGCGAACTCTGCGTGCTCTGCTACAACGATCCCGCCGGCCAGGCTCCGGCTCCGGGTCACACGCCGGAACTTCTGCACAAGATGGCCAATGACTATGTCAACATGGGCATCGTCAAATTGCAGAAATCGAATGTTCCCGAGGACGGCTCCATCGAGGCCGTCAAGCGCGTGTTGGTCATTGGCGGCGGCTGGACGGGATTGTGCGCGGCCATGGA
>CAYLNA010000502.1:0-1540 GCA_964384665.1 uncultured Desulfovibrionaceae bacterium
TGATGAAGTCCGCGCCCAGTCCGAACACGGGCCAGATCGTTTTCAAATCATCCAGGAAGGCGAAGATTTCATCCGGTCCGTAATGGCCGCGCCCCATGCGTCTGAGCACCGCCGGGCTGCCGCTTTGCAGGGAGAGGTGCAGGTGCGGGCACATGAGGCGGCTCGCGGCCAGGGTCTGCAGGGCCTTGGCATGCAGGTCCGCCGGCTCCAGGGAACCGATCCGCAGCCGCGCCCGGCCCGCCCAGTTCGGACTCAGGGCTTGGTCCACGGCGGCCAGCAGGTCCCAGAAATCGCGGCGCGGGGACAGGTCCCGGCCATACTGGCGCAGGTTGATGCCGCACAGGGACAGCTCCCGGATGCCGGCCGCCAGCAGGCGCTCGGCCTCGGCGATGACCGCGCCCGGTTCGCGGCTGACGGACGCGCCCCGGGTGGCGGGGATGATGCAGTAGGTGCAGCCGTGGGAGCATCCGTCCTGGACCTTGAGCACGGCCCGGGCCCGGTTGTAGTCCGAAATGTTCAGGGCCGGAAAGGGCGCACCCTCCGACTGACTGGGCGCGGGGTCCGCTTGGTTCGGGCTGGTCAGACCGGCCTTGTTTTTTTGGGCGATGACCTCGTCCACGCCGGGCAGAGCGCGGATGCGTTCGCTGTCCGCTTCCACGGCGCATCCCGCGACCGCGATCCACGGCTTGGGCGAGGTCGCGGCGAAGCCCCGCGTCAGCTTGGCCAGATCCAGAATCGCTCGTTCGGTCACGGCGCAGCTGTTGATGAGCACGATGTCGGCCAGGGCCGGGTCCCCGGTCTCCACCAATCCGGCGGAAAGCCACGCCTCGCGGATGGCCTGGGACTCGTACTGGTTAACCTTGCAACCCTGGGTGGCGAGGAAAAAAAGTTGTCCCGGCTCAATCCGCATGGGATTCTCCTTCGATGACCGCGCCGGCCAGGATTTGCCCTTCGGCGGAATAGACCGCCGCGATCTGGCCGGGCGCGGGCAGGGGCCGGGGCTCCGGAAAGTCGATGCGCAGGCCCTGGTCCGTGATCGTCACGTTCGCCGGCTCCGGACGCTGGCGGTAGATGGTCTGGACCACGACCTCGGCGGGCCAGTTTGCGGGCGGGCAGAGCAGGTTGGGCGCGGCGGTGCGGCAGCCTCGGGCCAGGGCCTCGGTTTTCACGCCGACCACGAGGCGATTGCGGGCCGTGTCCTTGGCGATGACATAGAGCGGCTCGCGGTAGGCGACGCCCAGGCCCTTGCGTTGGCCTAGGGTGTGGCTCCACAGCCCCGCGTGTCGGCCGAGAACCGTGCCGTCGGCCAGGGTGATGGGGCCGGGCCCGCTCAAGCGGACTCCCCGATCGCGCAAGAAGGCGCGGTAATCTCCGGGAATGAAACAGATTTCCTGACTCTCCCCGTCAGTCGGTGGGGTCAGCCCGCGCTCGGCGAGATGGGCCCGGACCCGCGCCTTGGTCCATCCGGCCAGGGGAAAGCATGCTTGGCGGAAGCGTTCGCGCGGAACGCGGGACAGAAAATAGCTCTGGTCCTTGGCCG
>CAYLNA010000503.1:0-1538 GCA_964384665.1 uncultured Desulfovibrionaceae bacterium
TCGGATTCCAAAGACAAGATGATCGCCCGCGTCGGGGATTTGATGCTGGAAGAGGCCAAGGATAAAATTCAGGTGGCCACGAACAACATGGTCACGAGCATCGGCGGCGTGATCAAGACGTCCGGGGGAACGAACATCGTGGACAGCATTCGGACCCTGATCACGGATGTCCGCTTCGAGGAGGACAAGAGTGGGTATTTTTTTGTCTATGAGAACACGACCTGTCAGGTCATGCCGCCCAACCCGGCGCGGGAGGGAACGGACATCGGCGACGCGAAGGACGCCAATGGCGTCTATTTCATCCGCGAGCTGATGGACAACGCCAAAAAGGGCGGCGGGTTCGTGCGCTACATCTTTGACAAGCCCGGCAAGGGACAACAGCCCAAGATCAGCTACGCGACCATGATTCCCGGCACGGATATGTGGATCGGCACGGGCGTGTACATCGACAACATCGCCGAGGCCCAGGCCGCCGTGGCCGCCGAGTTGGAGCAAGACGCCACGCATGCGCTCTGGCTCGCCCTGGGTTTTGTGACGGGCGGATTCGTCCTGGTGTTGCTGCCTATTTCCATCATCCTGGTGCGGTCCATCATCAAGCCGCTGCGCGGCATGATCGCCATGCTCAAGGATATCGCCGAGGGCGAGGGCGACCTGACCCGCCGCTTGACCGACACTTCGGGTACGGAAACCCAGGAATTGGCGGAATGGTTCAATCTGTTTGTCACCCGCGTGCACGAAATCATCAAGGATGTGGCCCAGAATTCCGGCCAGGTGAATTCCGCTTCCGGAAGTTTGCAGAACCTGTCCGCGGAACTGGGCCAGGCTTCGGATTTGTTGACCGGCAAGGCCGGGACCGTGGCCGCCGCGACCGAGGAGATGAGCGCGAACATGAATTCCGTGGCCTCGGCCATGGAGGAATTTTCCACCAATATCGGGACCGTGGCCACGGCCTCGGAGGAAATGAGCGCGACCATCGCGGAGATCTCACAGAATACGGCCAAGGCCAAGGAGATCACCGGCCTCGCCGTGACCAAGTCCGGCGAGGCCTCGCGCCGCGTCGATGAGCTGGGCGTGGCGGCCAAGGAGATCGGCAAGGTCACCGAGACCATCACCGCCATCTCCTCCCAGACCAATCTGCTGGCCTTGAACGCCACCATCGAGGCCGCCCGCGCGGGCGAAGCCGGACGTGGATTCGCGGTTGTCGCCAATGAAATCAAGGAACTGGCGCAACAGACAGCCAAGGCCACGGAAGAAATCCGGGAAAAGATCCAGGGCATTCAATCCGCGACCGGAGTGACGGTCGGCGAAATTCAGCAGGTCAGCCAAGTCATCAACGACGTGGATTCCATCGTGGCCACCATCGCCGCCGCCGTGGAAGAGCAGTCGGTCACGACCCGGGATATCGCCGACAATGTCGGCCAGGCGTCCGTGGGCGTGCAGGAGGTCAACGAAAACGTCGCCCAGGCCGACACCGTGACCCGCGGCATCGCCAAGGACGTGGCCGAGGTGAACGAGGCGGCCGGAGCCATCTCGGTCAC
>CAYLNA010000504.1:0-1534 GCA_964384665.1 uncultured Desulfovibrionaceae bacterium
TGGACGCCTTTGCCTCCATCATCTCCAACAACATGAACATGGTGATGAAGTTTTTAACCGGCTTCACCATCATTCTCATGATTCCAAACATTATTTCCGGTATTTACGGGATGAATATCGCGACGCCGTTCCAGGCGTCGCCGTACGCGTTCAGCATTGTCGCGGCCATCACCCTGGGCGGATGCCTGCTGGCGTGGTTCGCTCTGGCCAGGAAACGCTGGATGTAGCGGAAAAGAGCGGGCGGGAAGGAAAGGCGGGTCGGAAACGGCCCGCCTTTTTTGACGGCTAGCGGTCGGTCCAGGCCAGGCGCAGGCCGAGGAGAACGAGGATGGCTCCGGCCCCCTTGTGCAGCCAGGCGGACAGGGCCGGCCGGGCCGCGAGGCGGGTGTTGAGCAGGCCGGCGCCCATGGCGACCACGCCGAATCCGAGCATGGTCAGAACGACGAAGGTCAGGCCGAGGATGAGCATCTGCACGGCCGGACTGCCCTGGGCCGGGCGCACGAACTGCGGAAAAAAGGCCAGGAAGAAGATGGCCACCTTGGGATTGAGCAGGTTGGCCAGGACGGATTGGCGGAAGATGAGGGCGGCCGCCTTGTGCTCGCCCTCGCCGGACAGGATCAGACTCGGATCTGCCCGCCATAGCTTGACGCCAAGATAAACGAGATAGAAGCCGCCGGCGACCTTGACCAGGGTGAAGGCCGTGGCCGACGAGGCCAGAACGGCCGACAGGCCGCAGACCGCGAACAGGGTGTGGCCGATGTTGCCGAGGCTAAAGCCCATGGCCGCGGCCAGGGCGGCGGTGCGGCCCTGGGCCACCCCGCGCGTGAGCACATAGATGATGTCCGGTCCGGGCGTGAAGATGAGCACCAGGGACGCGAGACTGAACAGAACGAGTTGATCCAGGCTGACCATGATTCCTCCAAGGTTGATGCAGGGCGGATAATCGATGATCGAGCTGGTCGCAAGACGGGAGGCTTGGCTTTACCTTTGTGAAGAGAGCATCCCGCCGGATGCTCTCCGACGGGATGTTGCGGATCCTATTTGGCGAAGGCGCACTTGGGATAGGTGCAGACGTTGCAGTTCAGGCAGACGCCGCCCTCGGCCAGATGGGCCAGCTCGCGGCGGGTCGGGTTCGGTCCGGCCAGGAGCCTGGGCAGCAGGACATCCAGACTGGTGGTCTTGTGGAAGAGGGCGCAGGCCGGCACGCCCAGGACCTGGGCCGCGCCGATGCGGCCGATGAGGGTCATGGCTCCGGGCAAGAGTGGCACGCCGTGCAGGGCGTCGGTCAGGCCCGCGTCTTCCAGCCCGCCACGGGTCACGTCGTCCGGGTCCACGGACAGGCCGGCCGTGGTCACGATGAGATCCGCTCCGGCGGCGAGCAGACCGTGCACGCCGTCTTTGATGGCCGCGCGGTCGTCCGGAACGATGGTCGAGGCCACGACCTCGGACCAGAGATCACGGACCTTGGCCGTGATGACGGCCGCGAATTTGTCCTCGATCAGGCCCTGGAAGACCTCCGTGCCCGTGACCAGGA
>CAYLNA010000505.1:0-1533 GCA_964384665.1 uncultured Desulfovibrionaceae bacterium
GCCTCGCGCATGAAGGCGAGCAGGGTTTTCTTGGAAAATTTAGATGGCTTCGTGGCCATGAATGCTCCGGGTGAAATCGTGAACACGTTCCCGCAGCCAGGTCGGAAAGATTTCCGATCCCGTGGCGGTGAACGTGGTGGACAGTCGCGGGACCCACAGCCGCTCGTCGGCGAAGGGGGCCAGTTTGACGGCGTCCTTGGGCGTGCACAGAATGTGCGTGCAGCGGGCGCGCTCGGCTCGGTCGGTGATGGTCCGCCAGTCCGCGAGGGAAAAAGGGTGGTGGTCCGGGTAAATCAGATGATGGACCGGCATTTCGTTCAGGTCGCGCTTGAAGGTCTGGGGAGCCTTGCGCGGGTTGGCGATGCCCGTGGCCAAAAGATAGCGCACGCCCTGCAGGCTGGTCAGGATCTCGCCGCTGACGCTGTTGGCGATATGCCGGGTCACGACCTGGAAAAAAAAGATCGGCTTACCGAGGATGGTCAACTTGATGCGGGCCAGGGTTTCCAGGCAGTCGTCCTCGCCGAACATGCGGTTGACCAGAAAGGCGTCGGCGCGTTTCAGGGCCGAGGCGTCCTCGCGCCAAGCGCCGGCCGGAATGACCCGGTTCCACTGCACGTCCAGGTCTTGCGGACTGAGCAGGCAGAGGTTCACGTCGCGCCGCACCCGCAGGTGCTGGAAGCCGTCGTCCAGGACGAACAGGCCGGGGATGTCGCCGGTGCAGGCCCGGCCGGCTCGGACCCGGTTCGGATCGACCATGATCCGGGCCCGGGGGTGGGCGCGCTTGAGCATGAGGGGCTCGTCCCCGGCCTCATGGGCCGGGCTGGACAGCTGCACCTCGTAGGGCGTGCGCGGCGGGTGGCCGCCATAGCCTCGGGTCAGCACGGCCGGGGTCAGGCCCTGCTCGATGGCCCAGCGCAGCAGCCAGGACACGACAGGCGTCTTGCCCGTGCCCCCCCAGGAAATATTGCCCACGCTCACGCAGGGCGCGGGCGGCCGCCAGGACGGGAAACGGCCGGAGGCGTACAATCCGGCCCGCAGGCGCATGAGCCTGGCGTAACCGGTGGCCAAGGGATCGAGAATGGGCGCGAAGCGGGTCTGGAGTTCCGAGATGCGGTCAGGTGTCATGGATGGCCTTGGAGAAAAAAGGGCGGCTCGCGCCGCCCCGTGGGATTAGTCGCGGGAAGAGCCGAAAAAGCGCAGCAGGAAGAGAAAGAGGTTGATGAAGTCCAGGTATAGGGTCAGGGCGCCGAGGATGGTGCCCCGGCGGATGGCCAGGGCGTCGTCCATGGGCGCGGCCTCGCCCATGACCTTGAGCTTCTGCACGTCAAAGGCGGTCAGGCCGGTGAAGATGAGCACGCCGATGCCGCTGATGACGAAATCCAGGGCCGAGCTGGCCATGAAGATGTTGACGATGGATGCGATGATGATGCCGATGAGCCCCATGAACAAAAAGCTGCCCCAGCTGGTCAGGTCCTTCTTGGTGGTCGCGCCGTAGACGCTCATCATGGCGAACATGCCGGTGCAGACGATGAA
>CAYLNA010000506.1:0-1530 GCA_964384665.1 uncultured Desulfovibrionaceae bacterium
TACATGGCGGCCGGCTGAGGCGGGCCTCGCCTGGCGCTTGCTCTGGATGAGCAAAAAGACAATGACGTGGTTCATGACATCGACGGTTACACCTTCCTGGTGGAGTCCGGCCTGATGACCGAGGCCCAGCCCATTTCCGTGGAATTTCATCCACACATGGGTTTCAATATCAAATCCGGCCTGAAGTCGAGTTCCTCGGGATGCAGTTCCTGCACCTCCTGCGGCTGAAAACTCTCCTTCTCAACGGCACGAAGGGCTGTATCCACAAGGTGGAACAGCCCTTTTTTCTGGCCCGCGCCCAGACGCGCCGGGCCACGCGCACGGAGGCGCCATGAAAGAAATCGCGAAGCTCCTCGACAACAACAGAACCTGGGCGGCCAATGTTGAGCGCTCCATTCCGGGCTTTTTCCACAAGCTCGAAAATCAGCACAAGCCCAAATTCCTGTGGATCGGCTGTTCCGACAGCCGCGTGCCCGCCGATCAGCTCATCGGCGTCATGCCGGGCGAGGTCTTCGTGCACCGGAATATCTCCAATCAGGTCATCAACACCGACATCAACCTGATGTGCGTCCTACAGTACGCCATCGACGTCCTGCGCGTGCGGCACATCATCGTTTGCGGCCATTACGGCTGCGGCGGCATCGAGGCCGTGCTCAAGGACCAGACCCCGGGCCTGCTCAACCACTGGCTGGAAAACGTGAAGGACCTCATGGAGCGCAACGGCAACCCCGGTCTGGACGAAATGTGCGAACTCAACGTCCGCCTGCAGGTCCGCAACCTGTCCCTGAACAGCATCGTGCGCAAGGCCTGGAGCAGGGGCCGGACCCTGCATCTGCACGGCTGGATCTACTCCATCTCCAACGGCCTGATCCATGATCTGTGCATAACACGCAGCGGATTGAAATAATTCTTGTTTTCAGTCAGAAAGCGGGCACTCGGCCTTGGTCGTCCTTGACCGCGAGGACCCGCGCGGATAGAAGATAGCGGTTTTGGGGTTTCGGTCACGAAGCCCCAAAATTTTGTACGCGGGACGGGCCCCCTGGGCCTTGCTACACACCATTTTTCGCGGAGATCATCCATGAGCAGGAAAACGATTCAGGTCGAGGAAAAGGTTCCTTTTCTTCAAGGCATCCCCCTAAGCTTCCAGCATCTTTTCGCCATGTTCGGGGCCTCGGTCCTGGTTCCGACCCTGTTCAAGATCGACCCGGCCATCGTGCTGCTCATGAACGGCGTCGGCACCCTCATTTATCTCTTCCTGTGCAAGGGCAAGGCTCCGGCCTTCCTGGGATCGAGCTTCGCCTTTTTGTCCCCGGTCTTCGTCGTCCTCGGCGCGGACCCGACCCTGTGGGGGGCCAACTACCCCTACGCCCTGGGCGGATTCATCGCCTCCGGAGCCATCTTCAGCCTGGTCGCCCTCATCATCTGGAAATTCGGCTCCGACTGGATCAGGATCGTCCTGCCCCCGGCCACCATGGGCCCCATCGTCGCCCTCATCGGCCTGGAACTGGCAGGCGTGGCCACGGGCATGGC
>CAYLNA010000507.1:0-1530 GCA_964384665.1 uncultured Desulfovibrionaceae bacterium
CAGGCCTTCAAATACATGATGAAGGCCATCGAAGAGGCCGGCTACGAGCCCGGCAGCCAGATCGCCCTGGGCATCGACGCCGCAGCCTCGGAATTCTACAAGGACGGCAAGTACCATTTCGCCGGCGAGAACAAGATCCTGACCGCCCGCGAACTGACCGATTACTATGCCGATCTGGCCGGCAAGTTCCCCATCGTGTCCATCGAGGACGGTCTGGCCGAAGGTGACTGGGACGGCTGGGAAGTGCTGTCCGACGTGCTCGGCGATCGCCTGCAGCTCGTCGGCGATGACATCTTCGTCACCAATCCGGCCCTGTTGGCCGACGGCATCGTACGCGGCATCGGCAACGCCATCCTGATCAAGCTCAACCAGATCGGCACCCTGACCGAGACCATGGACTGCATCGAAATGGCCAAGGAAGCCTCCTACGCCACGGTTATCTCCCACCGCTCCGGCGAAACCGAGGACAGCTTCATCGCCGATCTCGCCGTGGCCGTGAACGCCGGCCAGATCAAGACCGGCTCCCTGTGCCGCTCGGATCGCGTGGCCAAGTACAACCAGCTCCTGCGCATCGAGGAAGATCTGGATGCCCAGGGCGTCTATTTCGGCCCGGCCATGGCCGCCAACTGGTTCGACGAGGAATAACAGCGGGGCGCGCCTGGCGCGCCCTTTTTTTCGAGGTATGCATGCTCATCATTGACGGAAAATCGACCGCCGCCGCCATCCGGCAGGAGCTGAAGGAACAGGTCGCGGCCCTTACCGCCCGCCACGGCCGCGCTCCGGGTCTGGCCGTGATCCTGGTCGGCGAGAATCCGGCTTCCCAGGTCTATGTCCGCAACAAGGAGCGGGGCTGCGCCGAGGCGGGCATCGTCTCGCGCGGCATCCGTCTGGCCGCCGACACTCCCCAGGCCGAACTGGAACAGACCATTCTCGACCTGAACGCCGATCCGACCATTGACGGCATCCTCCTGCAGCTGCCCCTGCCCAAAGGCCTGGACAGCCAGAAATGCCTGGACCTGATCGACCCTTCCAAGGACGTGGACGGCTTCCACCCCATGAACATGGGCCGCCTGACCCTGGGTCTGCCCTGCCTGCGCTCCTGCACCCCGGCCGGAATCATGACCCTGCTCGAACGCTACGACATCCCCGTGTCCGGCAAGAAGGCCGTGGTCATCGGCCGCAGCAACATTGTCGGCAAGCCCCTGGCGCTGATGCTCCTGCAGAAAAACGCCACGGTGACCATCTGCCACTCCCGCACGGCCAACATCGCCGACGAAATCCGTAGCGCGGACATCGTCCTGGCCGCCGTGGGCATCGCCAAGTTCGTCACGGCCGACATGGTCAAGCCCGGAGCCGTGGTCATCGACGTCGGCATCAACCGCACCGAGGCCGGCCTGGTCGGAGACTGCGACTACGAAGGGCTCACGGGCGTGGCCTCGGCCATGACCCCGGTCCCCGGCGGCGTCGGCCCCATGACCATCGCCCAGCTCCTGGTCAACACGGTGGAAGCGTACGTGGATCACGTGGATT
>CAYLNA010000508.1:0-1528 GCA_964384665.1 uncultured Desulfovibrionaceae bacterium
AAGCGCGACGACCGCACCGGGCTCTATCGTCTGGGCGTGCGCATGCTGGCCCTGGCCCACGCCATGCTCGAAAAAAGCGAGCTGGAGCGGGCCGTGAAAGTCCAGGTCGACGCCGCCCACGAACGTCACGGGGTGCACATCGATGTCGGCATGCTCGCCGGCGATTCCCTGTATCTCATCTATCGTCGCGAATCCCAGGACACAAAAGCCTTTCGGTCCTTCAGCTATGGGTCCGAACCCTATTACTTGGCGGCGGGCAAGGCGGCCCTGGCCTTCATGGATGCCGACGAACTGGCGCTCTTGATCGACCGGCTGGATCTGACGCCCAAGACGGACAAAACCATCATTTCCCGCGACGACCTTATGGCCGACCTGCGCGATTCAGCCGCGCGCGGTTACGCCCGCAACCGGGAAGAGTTCGTGCCCGGTCTCATCGCCATCGGCGCGCCCCTGTACAGCCTGCGCACGGGCAAGGTGGTGGGCGGGGTCAGCTTTGATTCATCCACGGATCGGCATTCCATGGACGAGTTCGAGACGCTTTTCGCGGGCTCACTGGTGGAATTGGCCAAGAAAATTTCGGCGGTGGTCTCCTGGTAGAATCTGGGTTAGAAGGGCCACGAGATTGAACTCGGTCGCGGACCGGATCGGATCGGGAAAAGGCCGGATGTCCCGGCTTTTCATATTCATCTCAGGCTTCGGGATTGGCCCGCGGCCAACACGGCAGCCGGGGATGCGCCACGGGCGTCATTTCCGGATTCAATGTTCACCGAGGAGGAGTTTTTGATGAAACGACGTGTAGTCCTGTGCATGGTTCTGGCCATGGTGTTCGGCTTCGCCGGCATGTCCCTGGCGGCTGACGACACCGTTCGCGTCGGCGTGTTTCTGCCCCTGACCGGACAGAACGCCTTTGGCGGCCAGTTGGAGTTGGAAGGCGTGCAGATGGCCCATAAGGAAATGGGCGAAATTCTGGGCAAGAAAGTCGAGCTTTTTGTCGTCGACAACAAGTCCGACAAGGTCGAGGCGGCCAACGCGGTCAAGCGCCTGATCGAGAAGGAAAAGGTTCAGGCCATCATCGGCACCTACGGCTCCTCCCTGGCCATGGCCGGCGGCGAGGTGTCCGAGAAGGCCGGCGTGCCCCAGGTCGGCACGAGCTGCACCAATCCCCTGGTCACCCAGGGCAAGAAGTACATCTTCCGCGTGTGCTTCATCGATCCCTTCCAGGGCGCCGGCGCGGCCACCTATGCCGCCAAGGACCTGGGCCTGAAGAAGGCCGCGCTCTTGATCGACGTGGCCAACGACTATTCCGTGGGCCTGGCCAGCTTCTTCAAGAAGTCCTTCGCCAAGATGGGCGGCGAAATCGTGGCCACCCTGAACTACCAGTCCGGCGACCAGGATTTCACGGCCCAGTTGCAGGAAATCATGAGCAAGAAGCCTGACGTCCTGTTCATTCCCTCCTACTTCGCCGAGGGCGCGATCATCATGAAGCAGGCCAAGGAACTGGGCGCGACCTTCAAGATCATGGGCGGCG
>CAYLNA010000509.1:0-1526 GCA_964384665.1 uncultured Desulfovibrionaceae bacterium
CCCTCTATTCTTCCGCCAAGGCGGGGCTTGCGCTCCACGGAAAGGAGCCCCTTGTCCCATTCGCCGACCATGCCTTTCCCGACTTCAGCGAATCCCGGCAACTCCCGCGCGCCGACGAGGAGTTCCTCCCGGGCCTGGATGACTCCGGCGACAACCTCCGCCAGGTAACGCTCCCCTTGCTCGGGGCGAAAACCACACGCCCCCGCGAACCGAAGGAGCGTTTCCCGGCTCGGCCACCGCTTGGAACCGGCCATGGTCAGGGCCATGGCATCCATTGGGAGATAGGCGGTGGTGGTCACCACGTCGAAGGCGGGAGCCAAGCGCCCCATCCGTGATTCGGCGGAATCGTAGAGCAGACAAAAATTCTTCCGATGGGCGTCCCCGTTTCTCACCACGCAGGACAAGGCGACCATTTTGAAAAAATCCCGCAGAGCCGCAAGCGCCGCGTCCGGACAGACGAAAATGCGCAATGACTTCGCGATCTGTTCATAACTTCCGTGGTACTTCCTGTCTGTTGTCACGCCCGCGAGAACGCACAGATCCTCGACGCCCAAATACGCGTCCGCCGTCATGTCGAACCGTTCGAGAACCAGGAACTTTCCGTTTTGAGACACGTCCCAGGCCGGAGTGGACAGACCCGCGCATTGGGCCGCGCGGAGGCAATAATGCTCATTGTGGGCCAGGCGCGGATACTTGTCGTCCCAGGTTTTCACGATATGTGTCGTCCCCAGGACCGTGACCTTGTGATCCCGGCTCATCTTGTGACTCTCGACATCGCGGATGAGAACCTTGGGCTGCACCCCGGACACGCCCGACGCCGTCGCGTAGACCGCCAGCAAATGCCGAAACAGATCTTCCGCGCCGTCATAGGCCAGTATTTCCTGAACATTCATGCCAGAAGGCGTCGAGTTTCCGGAGTCATACCGCAGACGGCCAATTTGCGACGATCCAGTGAGTTTCAGCAAGGCCAAATCGTCAAAATCGGGAACGACCTTTGAAAGCCATTGCCGCAAAAAACCTTCAGGAAGATTCATGTCGAAAATGGGATGCAGACGTCCTGGTTCCGACATGTAGCTCTCGACCCGCGGAGGCATGGTCAAGGAAACCGCGTCGCGGGGAGATGTCCCGGGCATGTAGCCAAAGACGAACGATTTCCCCCTGGCGCGATCGAGCGCGCCAACAGGACGGCGGTCAATCAGCACGTCAAGCATCGATATCTCCGTGCGCGGCGAGAAGGTCATCGAGGGTGGGCGGACTCAGCGAGACGATTTTCACTCCCCGCCCCAAGACCTTGAGCACCCGCAGCACTTTCTTCACGCCAGGATCGTGGAGCTGGCCAGTTTCCAGATCGCTGATCATGGATCTGCTCACGCCCGCCTTCCTGGCCACCTCGGATTGCGACAACCCCAGCCGTTTCCGAAGCGCCGCGACCTGAATCCCCAAATCCTGAATGTCGAAAATTGTTTCCATAATGCGTGATATATGCGTCAAAGCAGGGGAAAAGTCAAAATTTGAATGAAATATGC
>CAYLNA010000510.1:0-1522 GCA_964384665.1 uncultured Desulfovibrionaceae bacterium
CTGGCGGTCATGGTCCGCGATCTGGACGCGGCCCGGATCCTGGCCCAGATCGGCGCGGACGAGGCGCGGCTGCTCTGCGGCGCGGAGCGGCCCATCGTCCTGGTTCCATCCAAACCCGAGAACGGACTGGCCCCGGATCTGTCCCCGGACACCGCCTATCTGGGACTGATGCTGCCCTACGCCCCGCTCCACCACGTGCTCTTCGATCTGCTGGCCGAGACCGCGCCGGGCGCGGCCGCCGCCCTGGTCATGACCTCGGGCAACGCCAGCTCGGAGCCGATCTGCCTCGGCAACCGCGAGGCCCTGGCCCGCCTGGCCGGCATCGCCGACCATTTCCTTTTTCATGACCGCGACATCCTCATCCGTTGCGATGATTCGGTCCTGCGCTGGGCCGGCGACGCCCCGCAATTCATCCGCCGGGCCAGGGGCTTCACGCCCTCGCCCATCGACCTGGCCACGGACGGCCCCACTGTGCTGGGCGTGGGGCCCCTGCTGAAGAACACCCTTTGTCTGACCAAGGGCCGCCAGGCCTTTGTCTCCCAGCATATCGGGGACCTGGAAAACCTGGGCGCCCTCGCCTTTTTCCACGAGATCGCCGCCCACTTGGCCGACATCCTGCAAGTCAGGCCGGAGGCGGCGGTTCATGACCTGCATCCGGACTACATGAGCACGACCTTCGCCCGCGAATCCGGCCTGCCCTGCCTGGCCCTGCAGCACCATTTCGCCCACATCCACGCCGTGCTGGCCGAAAACCGCCACCAGGGCCCGGCCCTGGGTCTGGCCCTGGACGGGACCGGACTGGGCGACGACGGAACCATCTGGGGCGGCGAGGCCCTGTTCGTGGACACGGCCACATTGGAACACCGCCGCCTGGCCCACTTCGCCCAGGTCCGCCTGCCGGGCGGGGACAGCGCGGCCCGCGAGCCGTGGCGCATGGCCCGCGCCTATCTGCACGCCCTGGGCCTGACCACTCCGGCCGCCGCGCCCTGGCTGGAACGGTTCGGGGCGGCGGACAGAATCGTCGGCCAGATGCTGGACAAGGGCCTGAACAGTCCCCTCACCTCCAGCTGCGGGCGGCTCTTCGACGCCGTGGCCGGAATGCTCGGCCTGTGCCTGAATATTTCCTACGAGGGACAAGCGGCCATTCTGCTTGAAGCCGCGCAAGACAAAACCGAAACGAAGGCGTATGCGTGTCCCATCGTCGACCGCGAAGGCCAGCGCGAACTGGACACCGTGACCCTTTTCGCCCAGGTCCACGCCGACTGGCGGGCCGGGGAGCCGGCCGGGCGCATCAGCCGCCGCTTTCACCTCGGGCTCATGGACGGCCTGGCCGCCCTCTGCGCCGAGCTGGCGCGGGAAACGGGCTGCGCCCACGTGGGACTGAGCGGCGGGGTCATGCACAACCTGACCCTGGCCACGGAACTGCCCAGCCGCCTGCGCAACCAGGGCTTGACGGCGCTGACCCATCGCCAGCTGCCGCCCAGCGACGCCTGCATCTCCCTGGGACAGGCGGCCTACGGCC
>CAYLNA010000511.1:0-1519 GCA_964384665.1 uncultured Desulfovibrionaceae bacterium
CATGCACGCCAAAAGGCAGGACCGCGAAGGTCTTGACCCCGGCCGAGGCCTGCGCCGCGCACGCGAGCAGGATGAAGGCGATGAGAAGTCTCTTGAACATTGTCTCCTCCGAGAATACAGATTTCGGGCTTTGCCGGGTATGGGGCGGATTCTAAAGTGGCTCTTCATGGTAAGGAATCCGTGGAATGTCAACAATCGCCCCGATCGCGCCATGTCAAGCAACATGAATATCCGGACGGCGGGCGGACCGCTTTCAACATAACGAGACGAGGGTGACAATGGTTTCCAGACGAGATCTGCTTTTTGGCATGGTCCGCAGGCTGCGGGACACGACCGGGGATAAGCCCGTGTCCGGGATCGGGGTCGACATCTCGGCCGCCGACGCCGCGTATGCCCGAATGGAGCACGCCGCCGCCCGCGACCTCTATAAGGAAGTGCTCAAGACCAACCGTGCCCACAGGGAAGCCCGCGTGCGCCTGGGGCTGTGTCATTACCATCTGGGCGAGTACATCCAGGCCAAGGACGCCCTGCTCATGGTCGTCAAGCAGCATCCGGGCGACGCCCTGGCCTGTCTCTATCTGGGACTGGCCCATGCCCGCCGCGAGCAGTTGGAGAAATGCATGGCGGTCTGGAAGGACTTCGTTCAGCGCGACCGAGTCGGCCTCATGCGCGAGATCAATGTCCAGCGCGCTCTATATGAAATGGGCGAACCCTTGAAAGGCTCCGATGTCGCCGAGGCCGTGGAAAAAGCGCTGCGCCAGGCCTGATTTTCCGTGTTCAGCTCATGCGTGACCATTCGGATTGGATACCGGTCTTCGCCGGCATGACTGATTCCATTTCTCGATCAAAGCGCAAGTTATCCTGGGAGAGCGGGCGTCTCGCCCGCCTGGAAGCGGCCAAGATGGCCGCGCTCCCAGGATTTGTCTTGAAATAGAAATGGAATGACCCGGAAAGATCTGGTGCGGACGTCATTCCGGCGAAGGCCGGAATCCAGTGTCGGGGAATGGCCATGAACCGAATGCGCCGACGGTTTTTTTCCGTCCTTCCTTCCTGAAATCACTCCGCTTCTGGATTTGTCCGCAAAAGCCCGGCCGGCCGGTTCGGAGCGCGGCCATCGGCTGGAGCCTCTGGGGTAAAACGCCCCGCCTTTTGCGGTCACTATCTTTTTTCTTCATCATTTCGGAATGTTCCATTCCCGTGACACGTCCGTGGGGCGAGCCGCCCCGCTGGGGTGAAACGCCCCGATTGTCTGCTTTCGCGTCCCTCCACATGTCCGAAGGTGGCGTTCAGATCCTCTTTGGACGCCTGTTTTCGATATCTGCGTCTCGTAAAATCAATGCATTACGATTTCTTGTCGGTCGCGGAGGACGGCGCTCGCGCGTCGGTCTGGCATGTCGGTTGCTTTACGGCTGTATCGACGCGACGGCGCATGGGGCGGTTCCCCATCAAGGAGGACGAGTGACGGAAGCCAATATCTTGCTGGTGGATGACGATGCCCAGTTCATCGACATCATGAAGA
>CAYLNA010000512.1:0-1513 GCA_964384665.1 uncultured Desulfovibrionaceae bacterium
GGTGAAAATGGAGCGCGCGCCCTATTTCGCGGGCCGCGCCGGACACTTCTGGAGGTATTTTTCATGAACTGGAAGCAAGGTGGGTGTGTCGTTGTCGCCGGCTTGACCCTGGCGGTCGTGACGGCTTTCGCGGCCCAGGTGATGAACGTGCAGGTCAAGGAGGGGCAGGTCCGGTCCACCCCGTCCTTTGTCGGCAAGATCGTGGGCAAGGCCGGGTACGGACAGAGCGTCAATGTCCTGGAGCAGCGCGGGGACTGGAGCCAGGTCTCCTTTGCCGGGGTCGGGGGCTGGATGCACGCCTCGGCCCTGACCGCCGCCGATCTGGACTTGCAGAGCGGGTCCGGGGCTCCGTCCAGCGTGTCCGGGCAGGAAATGGCCCTGGCCGGCAAGGGCTTCAATTCCCAGGTGGAAAAGGAATACCGGCAGTCTCATGGCGGCGACTTCGCCGGCGTGGACCGCATGGAGCGCAACACCGTGCCGACGGAAACGCTGATGGCCTTTCTGAAGGACGGCGGGGTCAAACCCCAGGGAGGCGCGCAATGAAACTCCGTACAAGCGCGATGCTCATTCTGGGCGCGGCCCTGCTGGTAATCGTCGGGTGCAAGGAAGCCGAGATTCTGGGCGGCATCGCCCAGGGCCTGGGCGGGCCGGTGGGCGGATACGCCGAGTCGGCCGTCAAGGGCGGCGTGGCCGTGGCCAAGAGCATGGAGGATTTCACGCCGGAGCAGGAATACTACATCGGCCGGGCCGTGACGGCCAGCCTGCTGACCACCTATCGGCCCCTGAACAACCAGGCCGCCAACGATTACGTGAACCGCCTCGGCCAGTCCCTGGCCCTGTTCTCGGACCTGCCGTTGACCTATGGCGGGTATCATTTTCAGATCGTCGATTCGAACGAGATCAACGCCTTTGCCGCGCCCGGCGGGCTTATCCTGGTCACGCGCGGACTGATCCGATGCTGTCCGGACGAGACGGCCCTGGCCGCCGTCCTGGCCCATGAGATCGCCCACGTGCAGAACAAGGACGCCCTGCGCGCCATCAGCAAGTCCCGCGTCACCCAGGCCCTGGGCGTCATCGGCGGGGAGACGGTCAAGCATCTGGCCGGCGCGGAACTGGCCGAGCTGACCGGGATTTTCGCCGATTCCGTGGGCGATGTTATGACCACCATGGTCAACAACGGGTATTCCCGGTCCTACGAGCATCAGGCCGATCAGGGAGCCGTGACCATCCTGACGCGGGCCGGGTACGATCCGGCCGGGTTGGCGGTTATGCTGCGGACCATGCAGACCCGCCTGACTCCGGGCGGATCGGATTTCGCCTCGACCCACCCGGCACCCGCCGACCGCCTGGAAGAGCTGGCCCAGATCGGACAGCGCACGCCCTCGGCCGAACCCGCGTCCCGCGCCGCCCGCTTCACGCGGGCCCTGGCTTCCCTCTAACTTCAAAAGCCCCGGAACCCTGCGGTTTCGGGGCTTTCTTGGTCATGCACGCCACATCACAAACCATCCGCCGT
>CAYLNA010000513.1:0-1510 GCA_964384665.1 uncultured Desulfovibrionaceae bacterium
GAGCATCTGACTCTTAATCAGCAGGTTCAAGGTTCGATTCCTTGGTGGCCCACCACACAAAAAATCGGGGATTGCAGGATATGCGATCCCCTTTTTCGTTTTCAGCCCCTTCCCGCCTTGCGCCGACGCCGCTTCCGCCCTTGGGTTCGCGGCGGACAAGGAGTCTTCGATGATCGCATCCCCCAGCGTCGGCATGGTCGGCGTCAAATCCTTCACGTTTGGTCAGCTTCCGGACGGCATGGTTCTGGACAGCGGCGTGCGCCTGGGACCCGTGTCCCTGGCCTACGAGACCCATGGCGAGCTGAACGCCGAGCGTTCCAACGCCATTCTCATCTGTCACGCCCTGACCGGCGACGCCCACGTGGCCGGCTATCACCCTGGCGACGACAAGCCCGGATGGTGGGAACACTATGTCGGGCCGGGCAAGCCCATCGACACGGACCGCTATTTTGTCGTCTGCTCCAACGTCATCGGCAGCTGCATGGGCTCGTGCGGGCCGGCCTCCATCAACCCGTCCACGGGCCGTTATTGGGGTCTGGATTTTCCCATCGTGACCATCGCCGACATGGTCCGGGCCCAGCGCGAGCTGGTCCGTCATTTGGGCGTCGAGCATCTGCTGGCCGTGGTTGGCGGCTCCCTGGGTGGGATGCAGACCCTGCAATGGGCGGCGAGCTTTCCGGAGATGATGGACGGCATTCTGGCCCTGGCCACCACCAGCCGCCATTCGCCCCAGGCCATCGCCTTCAACGAGGTCGCGCGGCAATCCATCATGAGCGATCCGAACTGGAAGAACGGCGATTATTACGACGGCGTGCGCCCGGATCTGGGCTTGGCCGTGGCCCGCATGATCGGGCACATCACCTATCTGTCCGATGAGTCCATGCACGTGAAGTTCGGGCGCGAGCTGCGCCATGGCGGCGGCTTCGCCTTCAATTTCGAGACCGAGTTCCAGGTGGAGAGCTATCTGCACCACCAGGGCAAGAAGTTCGTCGAGCGTTTCGACGCCAACGCCTTTCTCTACGTGACCAAGGCCGCCGACTATTTCGACCTGGACCTGGCCAATCCCGACAGCCCGGCCCGGCGCGCCCTGGCCGGATCGAGCGCCAGGTTCCTGCTGGTGTCCTTCACCTCGGACTGGCTCTACCCCACCTATCAGTCCCGCCAGGTGGTGGAGGTGCTCAAAAGTCTGGGCCGGGACGTGAGCTTTTGCGAACTCACGGCGGCCTGGGGGCATGACGCCTTTTTGCTCCCGGACGCGCGCCTGGAAACCCTGATTCGTGGATTCCTTGGAGGTCTGCATGGCTGCTGATCAGTGCGCGGGAGGAAGCCCGGATTTGCGTTTTGACCTGCGCCTTGTCGCGTCCTGGATCGAGCCGGGCAGCCGGGTCCTGGACCTGGGCTGCGGGGACGGCAAGCTCCTGCGCCATCTGCGGGACGTTAAGAACGCGCGCGGCATGGGCATCGAGCACGACGAAGACGAGGTCGTGGCCTGCGTGGCCCAGGGCCTGTC